>DASXQD010000425.1:0-2781 GCA_036493195.1 Gemmatimonadaceae bacterium
GGGCTTCCAAAGGAATGTTATGACTCCAGAATTGTGGATCCCTGCTGTTACAACCATTGGCATCGTTGCCATTGTTGCCGGCAGCTCATACCGCCTTCTCAAGATGTGGATGCAACGATCGGGAGAATCGTCAATTCCAGAGCCGGGCTTGAGAGAAATCCGTGACGGAATCGGACAACTCCAGCAGGCCGTCGATGCCATCGCGATCGAGGTCGAGCGCATCGCGGAAGCACGGCGGTTCAGCGCAAAGCTCCTCGCCGGACGCGAGTCGGAGCCGCGGCTTCCGCGATAACCGGGCAGCATTGTCGGTTCGCGGGCTTCGACCAACATTACGGCGTTCATCAACCGGAGTGTTCGTGCTCGAAGCCTGCAGAGGAAGACTCATTCTCATCGCCATCATCGCCGTGCTCGCGGCGCCGATGTCCGTGCACGCGCAGCGGCGCCAGCCATCAACGCCGCTCAGCAATGCCCGGACGAATCCACGCCCCGTTCCGGGACCGGTCATCGTGCCGCCGGCGTTCGCGCGCGCGATCGCGAACGGCACGCGTACGCGCACTGGCGAGCCCGGCGCACGCAACTGGGTGCAGCACGCGCGCTACTCCATCGACGCCTCGATCGATCCCGCAACCAACACGCTCAACGGCGCCGAGCGCGTGCGCTACCTCAACAATTCGCCCGACACGCTCGCGCAGCTTGCGATCTATCTGCGCCAGAACGTGTTTCGTCCGGAGAGTCCGCGGCGCGACGTTGCTCCGCTCACGAACGGGATGGTGCTGGGCCGCGTGGTCGCGAATGGTTCGACGCTCATCGAACTATCTGCGAACGATGATGCGCCGCGTAGCGCCTGGCACCGGCCCGGATACGTGGTCGATGGCACCGTGATGTGGCTGACACTTCCCGCACCGCTGCTCCCGCACGACAGCGCATCGCTCGAGCTCACGTGGTCGTACGTTCCGTCGCTCACGCCATCCGATGGCCGAGAAGGACGCGACGATCATCTCTATCTCGTGGGCTACTGGTACCCGCAGGTCGCCGTTTACGATGATGTGAACGGCTGGATGGCCGATCCGTATCTGCTCGAGGCCGAGTTCTACATGGATCCCGCGGACTACGATGTGCGGGTGACGATGCCGCGCGGATGGCTGGTCGGCGCCACGGGCTCGCTGCGCAATGCGGCGGACATTCTGAGCCTGCAGGCGCGGAACAAGCTCGCGCAGGCGCGCGCCACCGGGCGGGTGATCGCGATCAGCCGGCCCGGCGAGCGCGAATCCGTGTTCGCGAGCCCGTCGCCCATGGTGACGTGGCACTTCACCGCTCCCAACGTGCGCGATTTCGCGTGGGGCACGAGCGATCACTATGCCTGGGATGCGACGCGTGCGCTGGTGGGGAACGCGAGTGGCGCATCCGACACCGTCGAGATCCAGTCCTTCTATCGTCTCGATGCGCGTGCCTCCGCGTGGGCCTCGGGAGGCGCCCGCTACACGCGCGATGCCATCGAGCAGCTCTCGACGTATCTCTGGGAGTATCCGTGGCCCACCATGACATCGATGGAGGGAGTGCTCACGAGCGGCGGGATGGAGTATCCGCGACTCACGTTCATGCAGCCGTGGGCCGACACGCTCTCCCTCGCGGGCGATCTGATGCATGAGACGGGGCACATGTGGTTTCCGATGCAGGTGGGCTCGAGCGAGACGCGATTTCCCTGGATGGACGAGGGCTTCACGCAGTTCGATGCGGCGCAGGGGATGCGCCAGCTGTATGGAGAGCCGCGCAAGGGCGGACGCATCGCGGATCAGGAGCCGGGACAGCGCACGCTCTATCTGAAGCGCGCGGTGGCCGGCGAGGATCAGATCCTGATGACGCGCGGTGATCTCTTCCCTTCGGATCTCTACAACGTGATGTACTATGACAAGACCGGGCAGATACTCGCGGCGCTTCGCGGCATGCTCGGCGAGCCGACCTTTCATCGCGCGATGCGCGAGTACGGTCGCAGATGGACCGGGCGTCATCCGTATCCGTACGACTTCTTCAACACCGTCGAAGATGTGTCGAAGCAGGACCTCGGCTGGTTCTGGGATTCGTGGTTCTTCGAGCCGTGGCCGCTCGATCAGGCGATCGCGAGCGTGAAGAAGGACGGCTCGTCGGTTGCGATCACGATCGAGGATCGGGGGCTCGCGCCCATGCCGATATACCTGGCGATCACGCGTGCCGACGGCAGGACGGAGCGCATGCGCATTGCCGCAACGGTGTGGATGCAAGGTGCCCGCACGTACGTCGCGCGGGTGGCGCGCACGCCTGATGTGATGCGCGTCGAGATCGATCCCGATGGTCTCTTTCCCGACATGGACCGGAGCAATCAGCTCTGGACGACAGCTCGCGGCATGCGCGCGCACGACTGACTGCTCCTGCGCCACGATTGTCCGTGCAGTAGCTTGTTTCTGTTCCTTCCACGCGCCATCTCGCACTGCGCCAACGCACAGACGCTCATTGGGAGTTTTGTTAATGCGATTCGTTCTCGCCACCGCGCTCGCCCTCACCATCTCGTCCCCCGCTATCGCTCAGAACACGCCCAAGCGAGCCAAAGCCGGTGCGAAGCCGGCGACCACCCAGGTGGTGGATTCGTCGGCACGGTCGTCGTCCGATCCCGTGCTGCGCGGGATGCAGTGGCGGCTCGTCGGTCCCTTTCGCGGCGGACGTGCGGTGGCGGTGACAGGTGATCCCGTGGAGCCGCGCACCTTCTACATGGGAAGTGTGGACGGCGGCGTGTGGAAGACGATCGAT
>DASXQD010000426.1:0-7766 GCA_036493195.1 Gemmatimonadaceae bacterium
AAAACCGCGTCCAGCACGACGAAGCGGACAAGAACAGCGACAAGAACCGCCTGTCGGCAGATTCGAAGCGCCACAAGCATGGCAATCCGCACGGCAAGCTGAATGGCGGACAGACTCCCCGCTAACCCCTCCACCGCGTCACTCTCCACGGACACTCTTGCGTTCCGCGCCCCTGGATAGGTAGAATATCTACATGTAATATGTAGAAGTTCTACCTATGTGCGGGCCGCGGCCCGCAGAGGTGTGCGAGTGGCCCCATCGCCCGGTCCGTCCAGAAGCGAGCTGCTGAAAGGCACGCTCGACATGCTCATCCTGCAGACACTCACTCTGCAGCCCCAGCACGGCTACGCCATAGCCCAGCACATCGAGAAGCTCTCCGACGATGTCCTCTCGATCGAGCAGGGATCCCTCTACCCCGCGCTCGAGCGTCTGCAGAAGAAGGGGTGGGTCACCTCCAGGTGGGGCGAGTCACCCACCGGACGCAAAGCGCGCTACTACACGATCACCGCGTCCGGGCGAAAGCAGCTGGGCAAGGAGATCTCGAGCTTCGATCGCATGCTCGTGGCGATCCAAGCGGTCATGAAGCGCGCCTGATCGCGCATGTCGCTCCTCGATGGAGTGCGCCACCAGCTTCGCTCCCTCTTCGGCGCGCGCCGCTACGCCCGCGAGCTCGATGCCGAGATGCAGTTCCATCTCTCGCTCGACGCCATGCAGCGCGAGCACGCCGCGCACGGCGCACTCTCCGCCACCGACGCGCAGTTCGCCGCGCGCAGGCGCTTCGGCAACGTCACCTCGATCACCGAAAGCACCCGCGCGATGGCCGGACTCTCGGTGCTCGATGCCATCGTGCAGGACTCGCGCTTCGCGCTTCGAACATTTCGCCGCGCACCCGCCTTCACCGCCGTCGCGGTGCTCACGCTCGCGATCGGCATCGGCGCGAACACCGCGATCTTCAGCGCCGTAAACGCGTTGTTGTTACGCCCCCTTCCCTTTCCGCACCCTGAGCGGCTGATGAAGGTCGGGTTGGTCGTGCCCGCGCGGAATGGCAATCCGTCGCGTGCCGACATGGTGTGGTCCTATCCGAAGTTCACCGCCTTTCGCGACGCGCAGCATCTCTTCTCCGATCTCGCGCTCTATACCGATGACCAGAGCACGATCTCCGGCGATGGCGAGGCCGAGCGCATTCGCACCGAGGTGGTAGGCGCGCGCTATCTGCCGACGCTCGGCGTTCACCCCGCGCTTGGCCGCAACTTTTTGCCCGAGGAGGATCAGCATCCGGACGGACCGCGCGTCGTGATGCTCTCCGATCAATTCTGGCAGCGTCGCTACAATGCCGACCCCGCGGTGCTGGGCAAGCTGCTTCGCATCGACGGCAAGCCGTACACGATCGTCGGTGTGTTGCCGCACGGATTTCGCGGGCTCTCGGGACGCGCCGAGCTGCTGATCTCGCTGATGTCCCATCCCGCGGAGGAGCTCGACGAGGCGTGGAGTCATGCCTACACACTCGTCGCGCGTCTCGCACCGAACGTCAGCATCGCGCGGGCAAAGGCGGACGTCCCGCGCCTCGGTGCGCTGGTGGATCGTGCATACCCGGATGTCGAGGCAAGCTCGGAGCACTGGGGCGCGAGCGCGTCGGAGCTCGATGCGTCGCGCGTGGACCCGACGGTGCGTCGCTCGCTCCTCGTGCTGCTCGCGGCCGTCGGGCTCGTGCTGCTGATCGCATGCGCGAACGTTGCGAATCTGTTTCTCGTGCGCGCATCCGGCCGGCGCCGCGAGATCGCCGTGCGCCTCGCGGTTGGAGCGGGCCGAGGCAGACTCGTCCGCCAGTTGCTCACCGAGAGTGTGATTCTGTCGCTGCTGGGCGGTATCGCGGGACTTCTGATCGCCTGGTGGGGTGTGCGCCTTCTCGCCGCACTCGATCCCAGCGAGGCGCTCCGCCTACGGAACCTCTCGGGCATCGGTGCCGTGAGCTTCTCCACCATCCATCTCGACGGCGAGGCGCTCGCCTTCGCGGCATGCCTCGCGATCGCCACCGGTCTCCTGTTCGGCCTGATTCCCGCTCTCCAGTCCACGCACAGCTCGCTCACCGGAGCACTCAAGGAAGAGGTCGGCGGCGGCGATGGCGCGCGGCGCATCGTGTCGAGCCGCAACGTGCTCGCAATCGTGGAGATCTCGCTCGCAGTCGTGCTCCTCGCGGGATCGGGGCTGATGCTCCGCAGCTTGAGCAAACTGCTGCGCGTCAATCCCGGTTTTGATCCGGAGAACACGCTCACGATGCGATTCAGAGCGCCCGAAGACTACGGACGCGACTCGCTGCCCGGCTTTTTCGACGCGGTGCTCGAGCGCTCCGCCACACTCCCTGGAGTGACAGGGTCGGCGCTCATCGATTGTCCTCCGCTGGGCGGCGGATGCAACGGGACCATCATCGCGTTTCGAGATCGACCAGAGGCGGTGCCGGGCACGGAGCCCGAGGTGGGGCTGCATTGGGTGACGCCCTCGTGGATGCCGATGATGAGAGTGCCGCTCATTCGTGGACGCAACTTCACGCGCGATGACCGCGAAGGTGTTCGCAAGGTCGTACTCGTAAATCAGGCGGCGGCGCGCAAGTTCTGGCCGGGCCAGGACCCGATCGGCCGGCCCCTGAGCGTCGGCCAGGGCGGCTTCTGGAAGGACACCGCATACGTGGTCGGCGTGGTCGGCGATGTTCGCTTCGAATCGCTCGACTCGGCGGCAACGCCCGATGTCTATCTGTCGTACTTTCAGTCGCCGCGTTCGGGGATGATGCTGATGCTGCGCTCGGCTGGCGACGTGCGCGCACTCGCAACTCCTGCGCGGAGGCTCGTTCGCGAGATGTTGCCGCTTTCGCCCGTCTACGAGATGCGCACCATGCGGGAGCGCGTCGCCGACGCCATGCGATACGCGCGCTTCAGCACCGTGATCCTCGCCCTTTTCGGGGTCGTCGCCCTCGCGCTCGCGACGATGGGTACGTATGGCGTGATCTCCTTCGGCGTCGCGCAGCGCACGCGCGAGATCGGCATTCGCGTCGCGCTCGGCGCCCAGCGTGGCGAGCTGCTCCGAATGATCGTGCGGCAGGGATTTCTGCTCTCGCTCGTGGGTGGCGCGATCGGCCTCGTGGCGGCGCTCGCGGCGACCCGCGTGCTTCGATCGCTGCTGTTCGATGTGCTGCCATCGGACCCGCTCACCTTCGCGGCGATACTGGCCCTGCTGGCGCTGGCGGTGCTGGCCGCCAGCTGGATTCCGGCTCGGCGAGCGGCGACCATTCACCCGTCCGAGGCGCTGCGGGAGGGCTAGACGCTTACGCCTTCCATCTTCCGCTGCCGCAGCGGCGTGCGTTATGCTTGTCTTGAGCATCCCGAATCCATGTGACCGAAGGCGGAGGGATCGGACAATGCAGAGCGCACACATCGAGCTGATCACGGTCTCGCGACAGTTCGGCGCGGGCGGTAGTGAGTTGGCGCGCAAGCTCGGCGAGCGCCTCAACTGGCCCGTGCTCGACGACGAGGTCACGTGTCGCTGTGCGCAGCGTCTCAACCTCGAGACGTCCACGGTTGCGCGCCTCCGCGAGCATTCGCCCACGCTGCTCGCGCGCCTGTCCGCGGCGCTCCTCGTCGCGCCACCCGAGGCGCCGGGCATCGACACGATGCATCTCCTCCGCGTCGACGCGATCGCCGAGGCGGCGCTCGAGTCCATCACGGAGGCGGCGAAATCGCTTCCGCTGATCCTCGTGGGCTTCGGCACGCAGTGCATCTTCGCCAATCGTGCCGACGCGCTGCACGTGCGACTCGTTGCACCGATGCCGGCGCGCGTCGAGCGACTGCGCGCGCGCTATGGCTGGGATGCGGCCAACGCCGCAGCGCGCGCGCGCCGCATGGATGAGGATCGTCGCCGCTACGTGCAGCGCTACTTTCATCGCGACGTCAACGACCCGTTGCTGTACGATGTGCAGATCAACACGGGCCGCACGACGCTCGACGAAGCGGTGACCATGCTCGAACAGCTCGCGCGCGTCGAGCAGAGCGCCGCCGTCGGGTGACTTCCCCGATCTCTCGCGGCTTTCGTGGACGTCGCCCGGATGCCGGCGCGGCGGCGCGGTTGCCCCCCGGACAGTACGTGACGCGAGACTTTCCGGTGCTGTCGGCCGGACCGACGCCGCACACACCACTCGCCCAATGGAGCTTCACGCTCGGCGCGCGCGGTGCTCCGCACGCAACATGGAGCTGGGAAGAGTTCGAGGCGCTGCCGCACGAGACCATCACACGCGACATCCACTGCGTCACGAAGTGGTCGAAGTTCGATACCGTGTGGACGGGCGTTTCCATCGACACGATCATCGCGGCGGGTGCGGAGAAAGGGATCACGCCCGCGCCGTTCGTCGTCGCCGTGTGCGATGGCGGCTACACGACGAACTTGCCGCTTGCGGATGTCACCGGCGGCAAGGCGTGGATTGCGGTGGGCTTCGACAACAAGCCGTTGCATCCGGAGCACGGGGGGCCCGCTCGCCTGCTCGTCCCGCACCTCTACTTCTGGAAGAGCGCGAAGTGGGTGCGCGAGCTCCATTTCCGCGACCACGACGAGCCGGGATTCTGGGAGGCGCTCGGCTACCACATGCGCGGCGATCCATGGAAGGAGCAGCGGTATACGGGCGACCCGTGAGGCGCGTGATCCGCTCGCGCCACTCGTGAGCGTTGCTGATGCGCGCCCGATCGCCTGGCGAGTCGGGACGGTTGCAGGGATCATTGCCGAAACCGCGCGCGTGCGCACGCTCGTGCTCGACGTTCCCGGTTGGCCCGGGCACCGCGCAGGCCAGCATGTCGACGTGCGGCTCACGGCGGACGACGGCTACCAGACCGAGCGCAGCTACTCGATCGCCTCACCGCCCGAAGACGCACGCATCTCGCTCACCATCGAGCGCCTCGAGAATGGCGAAGTCTCCTCGTATCTCGTGGACGATCTGCGCGAAGGCGACCCACTCGAGCTGCGCGGCCCGATTGGCGGGCACTTCGTGTGGAGTGTGAGCGATGGCGGACCGCTCATGCTCGTGGGCGGTGGCTCGGGCATCGTGCCGCTCATGGCGATGCTGCGGCATCGCGCGAATGCGCCCGACACTGTGCGACGCGCGATTCCCGCGCGCCTGCTCTACTCGTCGCGCAGCTGGCAGGAGCTCATCTATCGCGACGAGCTCGCGCGACTCGCGGAGTCGGACGACTCGCTCCAGATCGTCCACACGCTCACCCGCGAGCCTCCGCCCGACTGGACCGGCTATGTGCGGCGCATCGATCGCGCGATGCTGGCCGCGGTCGCGTGGGCGGCATCCGCGCAGCCGCACGTCTACGTGTGCGGAGGCACGCCACTCGTCGAGACTGCGGCCGAAGCGCTCGTCACGCTGGGCTACGAGCCGACGTCGATCCGCACGGAGCGATTTGGCCCGACGGGTGGGGCGGTTTGAGGGACTAAGCATCCGCGCATCAATCAACTGCGCTGAGCACGAATCAAACCAATGGGGTGAATCGAACCGGTGCGCGGAGCAAGTGCGCCGCGCGTGGGCAAGTGTTACTTCTTTGGTTGGCAACTGAAGCAGTTCAAGTACTTCTAGTCAGACATTAGCGAGTGGCCTCTACCCTGCCGTTTCCAGTCAAATATCTGTTGCTCTTTTGTATTGGCCCTTTGCGCGCGATAGCGCCTGGATTGTACTGATTCGTTTCGTCGTATTGGTTTGATTCGTGCTCAGCAGTTTGCAGTTCCCAGCTGCGCCAAAAATCCATCGGACCACTTCACCACATCGTTCGCCATCACGTGCTTTCGGAGCGCCTGCATGCGCTCGCGACGCTCCGTCTCCGGCATCTCGAGCGCGAGGTGCAGCGCCTCCGCGAGGCCGTCCACGTCGTACGGATTCACGATCACCGCGCGCGTGAGCTCGTCCGCCGCACCCGCGAACTCGCTCAGCACGAGCACGCCGTCGCCATCCGTGCGCGTCGCCACGAACTCCTTGGCGACGAGATTCATTCCATCGCGCAGTGGCGTCACGAGCATCACGTCGGCCGCTCGATAGAGCGCGGAGAGAATCGTGTCGCTCACGCTGCGATTGATGTAGCGGATCGGCGACCAGCGATGTGTGCCGAAGCGCCCATTGATTCGGCCCACGAGCTCCTCGACGAGACGCCGCACCGACTTGTATGCGGCAAGCCCCTCGCGCGAGGGCACCGCCACCTGCACGAGTCGGATTCGCTCCAGCCATTCGGGGTGTATCGTGAGCAGCCGCTCGAGCGCGAGGAGTCGCTTCGGGAGTCCCTTGCTGTAGTCGAGCCGGTCGATGCCGACGAGCAGCCGAATTCCGCGATCCGATTGCAGTCGCGCGGTCTCCGCCACCACCTTGCGATCCGTCGCGCGCTCCGCGAACGAGGCGCTGTCCACGCCCATCGGGAAGATGCCGAGCCGCACCTTACGGCCGTTGTAGGCGATCGCGTCGTTCTGCATCTCGATGCCGAGCAGGCGGCGGAGCGCCGCGGTGAAGTGCCCGCGGTAACGCCGCGTGTGAAAGCCGATGAGATCGGCGCCGAGCATTCCTTCCACGAGCCACTGGCGTCGAGGCAGCGCGAAGAAGATCTCCGGATTCGGGAACGGGATGTGGAGGAAAAATCCTATGCGCAATCCGGGCGCTCGCTCGCGCAGCAATGCGGGTACTCGCATGAGGTGAAAATCGTGAATCCACACTGTATCACCGGGGCGCGCGCACGCGGCGATCATGTCCGCGTAGCGCGCGTTCACCGCCTCGTAGGTCTCCCAGCCCTCGATCAGGTTCGGCAGCTTCTCGAGCTGGTCGTGGAAGATCGGCCAGAGCACGCCGTTCGCGATGTGCTCGTAGTAGACCGACACCTCTTCGCCCGAAAGTGGCACTTCCACGAGGCGGCGCGAAGAGAGCTGCGTCTGGAGCGAGCGCCTCGCCTCCGGCGATGCTTGCGCGTCCAGCCCGCTCCAGCCCACCCACAGGCTTTCGGAGCCCTCGTGCACCGAGCCCAGCCCGGTTGCCAGACCGCCGCTGCTCGGCTTCACCTCGATCTCGTCGCCGCATCCGGTGACGGTGATCGGGAGCCTGTTGGAAACGATGATCAGACGGCCCATGAGCGGCCTCGCATTCCCATGTCGAAACAGTAACCCGCTGGCCCAGCCATGGGGAGCCGCCAACGATCAGGTATTCGCTCGCTCGCAGGAGCTCGCGGCATGGGAATACGCACGCACCCCGTGTACGTTGAGCGAACCGAACACTCTCGCGACCCCGAATACATGCATCTGATCACACGCTCGCTGGTGTTGTTGCTCTCTGCCCTTGCTCTTCCCGCCCAGTCCGCAAAACGGCCTCTGCGCTCTGCCGATATCTACCGCGTGCGCGACGTTCAGGACCCGAAGCGCTCGCCGGATGGCAAGTGGGTGGCGTACACGGTCTCGAGCGTCGACACCGCCCGCGATCGCAACACCTCTGATATCTGGATGGTGAGCTGGGACGGCACGCAAGAGCGCCAGCTCACGCACACGCCGGAGAGCGAGAGCTCGCCCCAGTGGAGTCCGGACGGCAAGTGGCTGTCGTTCCTGTCCTCGCGCGATGGCGGCGATGGCTCGCAACTCTGGCTTCTCGATCGCAACGGTGGCGAAGCGAAACGCGTGAGCGACGTGCCCGGCGGCATCGAGGACTACGCGTGGTCGCCCGACGCGAGGCGTCTCGTCTTCGTGATGAGCGATGCGCCGAGCGC
>DASXQD010000427.1:0-4953 GCA_036493195.1 Gemmatimonadaceae bacterium
GCAGGACGAGGTATGGGCCGTGGTGCGACAGGAGCGCTACTCGCGCTACCCGATCTACGGTGAGGATCTCGACGACCTCATCGGGGTGTTCCTTGCGAAGGATCTCTGGCTGTACGATGGCGAGCAGCCATTCACCGTACAGCAGTTCGTGCGCGAGGCGCTCTACATTCCCGATTCCCGGCCGGCGGAGCGCGTGCTCGATGATCTGCGCAAGACGCGCGCGCACATGGCGATCGTGCTCGACGAGTTCGGCGGCACGGCGGGAATCGTCACGATGGAGGATCTCGTCGAGGAAGTGATCGGCGACATTGCCGACGAGTACGATGTCGCGCAGCGCGAGGCGCTGGAGATGAATGGTGTGCTCGAGCTCTCCGGATCGATGTCGTTGATCGATGTGCGCTCGGATCACGGCGTCAAGATCCCGGAGGGAAGCTGGTCGACGCTGGGCGGCTACGTGTTCTCGAAGATCGGAAGGGTACCGCGGGTGGGAGATCGCGTGCCGTTCAGCGGGGGGGAGCTCGAGGTGGTGGCGATGGACTCGCGGCGCGTGGCCGCGGTGCGCGTGCACCGCGCACCCGAGCCGGTTGCCGCGCGCGAGAATGGGGGAGGCGCGTGAACGATGCGCTGGAGGTGACGGAGCGCATCTCCATTCCGCGCGACGAGCTCTCGATTCGCGCGAGCCGCTCCGGGGGCGCGGGGGGACAGCACGTGAACACCTCATCCACGCGCATCGAGCTGCTCTGGAATGTGGCGCAAACGCGTGCGTTGCCGGATGATGTGCGTGAGCGCGTGCTCGAGCGCCTGCGGGCGCGGACGAACGCGGATGGATTCATCCGCATCGTGTCGAGCGAGCACCGAAGCCAGCTTCGCAATCGCGAGGCGGCGGAGGTGCGCCTGGCGAAGCTGCTGCGCAGCGCACTTGCGATACCGCGCGCGCGCAGAAAGACGGCTCCGACGCGCGCGAGCAAGGAGGCGCGGCTCGAGGCGAAGAAGCGGCGATCCGACATCAAGAAGCGGCGCGCGCGCGACGACTTCGACTAGAGACGGCGTCAGCGACCGCTCTCGCGACTAGAGGCCCGCCGCGCCAGCAGAATTGGCCGTGAGGGGATCGCCGGATGATGGTGCGGCCGTGTCGTCTGTGCCCGCGGACGGCTCCGACGGCGTGCGATACCAGTAGGCCACGGCTGCGAGGAAAGCGCCAACGAGGATGCGCGCGCCCACGCGCAGCCCGACGGAACCGATCTCCGATGTCTCGACGATCGCATCGAAGCCCGCGAGGAACGCCAGGCCGAGCCCCACGCCGCGCAGCAGTCCCTCAGCGCGCAAGCGGCCCGCGAAGATCAGCGCGAGGCCCGCCACCGCGTAGTAGATGATCAGCGCGAACGACGCAGTGTCTGCGGACCATGCATGCGCAAGCTCCTGCCGAATCCAGAAGAAGGCGATGGCCATCGCCAACGCGCTCACGATTCCAGGGAGAGCATCGACCTCCACGTTCTCGGTCGGGAGCGCGGTCTTGAGCGCATACCCAAGCCAGGCCCATGCGCTCACCGCAGCGAGCGCCAGCAACGAAGGGAGCGTGGCAAAGGGAGTGAACGCGTACGCGGGGCGACTGTCGAGCAGCAGGAATGTCCACGCGGTGAGGATCGTGAGCTCGAGGATGACGGGAGGCAGAAGCAGCTTCGCCCGTGTCGAACGAAAGAAGAGCGTGAAGAGCGCCGCGTGGAGCGCGAGCGCTGCGATGCATCGCGTGTCGTACTCCGCGAGATACGTCACGATCGCGATGCCGCTCGCGATGCAGGCGACGAAGAGGTGCCCCGCGCGCTCGTCCTCGCCTTCCCAGGCCAGCAGCGACGCAACGACGGCCAGCCCGGCGCCCGCGAGCGCCCGAATCGTATTGTCTGCGGCTGAGACCACGGTTGCGAGAAGAAGGAAGAGTGGCACGACGACGTTGCCGATCATGAGCCATCCCGCATCCGTCTCGAGCTCGCGCGCGATGAGATACGACGCGATGGTGCCGACGAGCGAGACCGCCAGCTCGAGTCTCTGCGCGTGAATCGAATAGCCCAGCGTTGCGATGCACGCGACGATGAGAAATGCGAGCGCGAGCTTCGAGCGCAGCGTGTCGCGCGCGAAAAGAAGGCCCGCGGCGGTACAGGCGAATGCGAACAGCACCGGCGCATGCGTGGCCGCCCATCTGTCGTCGGTTATGTGCGGACCCGCGGCAGCGGCGACCACGTACACCAGTGCCCCGGCAACCATGAGCCAGAGTATGGGAACCCACCCGCGCTCGCGAATGGCGAAGAGGCTGAGCGCGATCACCACCCATCCATAGGTCAGCAGGAGCACCACGCTGCCTGGCTCGCGCGCAGTGACGAAGGGCGCGAGCATGGCGCCGGCGAAGCCGATCGCGAAGAGCGTGCGCTCCGCGGACGTGAGCGCGAGGGCCGCCAGCGCCGCAGACGCGAGCGCGGCGATCGACAGCGCAGCGACCGTGCTGATCACCTGCAGATAGGGACCGGCAGCCCACGAGTCCACGTGCACGATCGCGAGTGCGAGCGCGAGGAGCACGTTGCCGAATCGCACATCGCGCTTCTCTCGAACCCATACGCCCACGAGTGCGACGATTGCCGCACCGATGAAGCCGAGCACGACGCGAACGGTCGGGCCGAGGAGGCCGCGCTCGATCGCCCAGGAGAGGAAGGTCCCGACGCCCATGAGGATCGCGAGTGAAGCGACGGCTATCGTACCGTAGCGGCCGACGAGCTTCTCGAAATCGATGTCGGGAGATTGTCGGGCAGCGAAGTCGGGAGCGCGCGCGGGTGGGGGCGGCGGGCGTGGGGGCGCCGCAGGCGGCTCAGCGCTCGCGAACACGGGCGGCGCTTCCTCGACGTGGGGTACGGACTCCGGAGCGCCCGTTCGAAGTTCCGCTCTCAACGCCCCAATCTGCTCGTACAGCTTGCGGACGTGCTGTTCCAGTATCGCGATTCGCTGGTCGTCCGCCATCGCTCCCCCTGGGGTGACGCTGCTCGAACGAGTGCGGCGCGCCGGAGCGCGCCGCGAATGCTAATTGATGATCGTGACCACGGACGTTGCCGTCTGCGTCACCGGAATCACGATGCCTGCGGCTTTCACCGTCTCCTTCATCGTCTGGGTGGACGTCGAGCCAAGATAGACGCCGTTCGTGCCGATGTAGTACATCGCCTCGCCGGTGCCCGTCCCATCCATCGAGATCTGTTGATTCGACTGGGCCTGCGTGCCCGCGATGATCAGCGTCGACGTCCGATGCACGCGCCACGCGGGCACCCCGGCTACGGTCGTGTCGCCGATCACCTTCGACACGGTGATGGTCGACGTTTTCATCGACGTTCCGTCCTTCGAGAAATTCTGCGTGGCGGTGTCCGTCCACGTGGTGTTCGCTTCCGCGGTAGCCGGCAGCGTGAGGAGGAAGTGCGCCATGCTCGAGACGATCGACTCGCGATCCACGCCGTCGGTCGACTTCGTATCCGAGTTGAAGGTCAGCACCTTGCCCGAAGGCAGCATGACTCCGCTCACTTTCGTTCCCTGCATGACCTGAACGTCCGGGAGCTGCACGGCGAGATTCGAGCTCATGTTCACGGAATCGAGCGTGACGGCGAAGTGCAGGGTGTCCTTGTCGGTGAGCGTCCCCTTTGCGCCGGGCGCCTGGAGCGACACGGTCACCTGCTGCTCGTTCGTGATCACCCCCGATGTCTTCTGGCCGTTCTGCTCCTGCGAGCGCTCGACCGTGGAGTGCAGCCGGTAGCGCTGCACGGACGGATTGTAGTGAATCTGTCCGAGCGCGGGAAGCGTGCTCGCGACAAGCAGCATCGCGGATAGGCGAACGATGATCATACTCTGCTCCTGAGCGAACGAACGGTCCGAGTTAGGACGGTTGGCGATCTGAAAAGCTAACATCCCGGTTCCGGTTGCACCTGCCGCCACGCCTGCATAGCGTTCCACGTCGTGACGCACCCACTCATCACGCCCCAGCGACGCGCGGCCTTCGGGCGCAAGCTGCGCGCATGGTATCGCGTGCACGCGCGCGACCTTCCGTGGCGCCGAACACGCGACCCCTATCATATCCTCGTTTCGGAGCTGATGCTGCAACAGACGCAGGTGTCTCGCGTCATCACCAGATACGCCGAATTTCTCGACCGGTTCCCGACGCTCGAGGCGGTGGCCGGGTCGCGGCCCGCGCGCGTGCGAGAAGCCTGGAGTGGCCTCGGCTACTACGCCCGCGCGCGCAATCTCCAGCGCCTCGCGCGCACGATCGTTCGCGAGAGTGCGCCGGCCGGGATTCCTCGCGAGCCGGAGGCGCTGCAGAAGCTTCCCGGCATCGGCGCGTACACGGCCGGCGCGGTCGCATCGTTCGCCTACGAGCGCCGAGCGCCGCTGGTGGACACCAACGTTGCCCGCGTGCTCACGCGCGTGTTTGCACCGGAGGTGAACCCGCGCACGCATGCCGGGCACAAGGAAAGCTGGCGGATCGCGCGCGCGGTGCTGCCCCGCACCGGCGCCACGACGTACGTGCACAACCAGGCACTCATGGAGCTCGGGGCTCTCGTCTGCACGGCGCGGTCGCGAGCGTGCCCCCGATGCCCGGTGCGCTCGGTCTGCGCCAGCTACGCTCTCGGCTTCACTCCCGGCGGCACTCGCTAGTTCGCCCGCGGAACGGCAGAGCGGTATGTTGGTGCGTCGCCCCCTCCTGTGGATGTCCTGACAAGCATGCGCGCGCTCCTCGATCACATTCCCGAACACCAGATACGGAGCGCGGTCGATTCTGTTTTCAGATCGGCCGCGTACAACAGGGCGTCCCTATGGGCGCGATTCTGGGAATGGGTCGGCCGAATGTTCAACGACTTTCTTTCGTGGATTGCGCCGGCATTCTTTGCGTTGCGGCGATCGCCACCGCTCTTCTGGGCGGTGCTGATCCTG
>DASXQD010000428.1:0-2002 GCA_036493195.1 Gemmatimonadaceae bacterium
AGGATGGACTTTCCCTCATGGCATCGATCGATGCGAGCGATGCGCGGCGTCCGGTCGTCGTCGCACTCACGGGACGCGACGATCCCGCAACGCTCGAGCGATGCGCCAGCGCGGGTTGTCGCACGGTGCTCGTCAAGCCCATCCGGCCGCTCGAGCTCAAGTCGCAGATCGCCGCGTGGCTCGGCGAGCGCGCCGTGGCCTAGATCCTGGTGCGCAGCGCGTCTGGCGTCAGTGCCTGCAGCCAGCTCGCCAGCACCGTGAAGTAGCTGGTGACGAGCAGCACGCCGACTGCGATCAGCAGCACGCCTCCGACGCGGTTCACCCACTTGATCGCTCCCCGATATCGAGCGAAGACCGCGAGAAAGCGGTCGATCGCCAGCGCTGCGACGATGAAAGGGATGGCGAGCCCCGCCGAGTAGGCGCTGAGCAGCAGCAGTCCGCGATGCAGATCCGCGGTGCTCGACGTATAGATGAGGATCGAGCCGAGGATCGGACCGATGCACGGCGTCCATCCCGCGCCGAACGCGATGCCGACGAGCACCGTGCCCAGATACCCGAGCGGCTTGTCGGCGAGATGGACGCGCCGGTCCTGCGACAGCATGCGAACGTTGAAGACGCCGAGCAGATACAGACCGAAAGCGATGATGAGCGCACCGCCGATCCGCGCGATCCACACGCGCGCAACGAAGAGCACGCGACCGAGTACACTTGCGGTGGCGCCGAGCGCGATGAATATGAGTGAGAAGCCGAGCACGAAGAGGAGCGCGTGAACGAGCGCCGTGCGGCGCGCCGAACGCATTTCCTCGAGGCTCAATCCGGTGATGAACGAGACGTAGCTCGGTACCAGCGGAAGCACACACGGAGAGAGAAAGCTGAGCAATCCAGCCGAGAACGCGACGAGCAGCCCGAACGAGGCTGGACTTTCCACACTACCTCCGGAACTGGATCGGCGGGAACGCCGCCGCATGGGGCCACTGCTCAGGCGGTACTATGACCTGAAGTATCGCGCATTTCGCCGGGAGAGTCGAACGCGCGATGGGCGTCGCGGGATCGTGGCGCTCCAGATCGACGCGCTGTCGTACGCGGACCTGCGGCGCGCGATGGCGCTGGGCTACTGCCCCACGATCTCGCGACTGCTGCGGGAGGACGGCTTTCACATCCGGCGCTGGTTCAGCGGACTCCCGTCCGCCACGCCCTACTGTCAGGCCGGAATCTTTCACGGGGAAAATGGCGGCATCCCTGCATTCCGCTTCTTCGACAAGGAAACGCGGCAGGTGATCACCTGCAATGCGCCGCACGGCGTGCAGTACATTCGCGATCGCATCCACGTGCCGGGCGCGCTCGCAAACGGCTCGAGCTATGTGAATCTGCTCGACGGGGATGCGCGAACGGTCGCGTTCACCGTCGCGACCCGCGAACGGATGTCCGTGTACCGAAGGCTGGGCGGCACGCGGATGCTGCTCCTGATCGTGCTCCATCCCGTGCGCGTGCTGCGCATGGCGTTTCAGTCCGTGGTCGAGTGGCTGCGCGAGGAGTGGGAGCGCGCGGCGTCGATGCTGGTCTCGCGCGCGACGCACGCCGAGGGAATTTTCCCGTTCGTGCGCATCCTGAGCAACGTCATCGTACGCGAGCTGCAGACCATGGCCATCGTGCTCGATGTGTGGCTCGGCGTTCCAGTCATCTACAGCACGTACATGCAGTACGACGAGCTCGCGCACCACTTCGGACCTTCGAGCACGGGTGCGCTCAGCGACTTGAAGCGCACGGATGCGCGCATCGCGGAGATCTGGCGCATGATCCGCGACGGCGCGCCGCGGCGCTATGATCTGGTGATCCTGTCGGACCACGGGATGACGCCGGCGAAGAGCTATCGAGTGATGTTCATGGAGTCGCTGGGGAGCACGGTGACGAAGATGATGTCGCGCGGTCCGGCCGCGGCCGCGGTGCCGCGATCGAGCGACGCGGACGTGTTGACGAGCGCGAGCGAGGACAGCGAATACGC
>DASXQD010000429.1:0-1688 GCA_036493195.1 Gemmatimonadaceae bacterium
CGACATCTATAGCCTTGGATGCGTGCTCTACGAGATGCTCACCGGCTCCGCGCCGTTCACGGGACCCACGGTGCAGGCGCTCCTCATGAAGCGGTTCACGGACCCGGTTCCGTCCGTGCGCGCCACTCGCTCGCTCGTCACGATCGAGCTCGAGGCGGTCGTGTCGAGAGCCCTGGCAAAGGATCCGGCGGACCGTTTCACGAGCGGCTCGCAGGTGGTGCAGGCGCTCGGATCGCCCAAGGTGGTGACCCCGCATGCGACGGCCGTTACCACACCCACCGTGGCGCCGCAAAAGTCCATCGCGGTGCTGCCGTTCGCCGACATGAGCCCGCAAAAGGACCAGGACTACTTCTGCGAGGGGATCGCCGAAGAGATCATCAACGCGCTCACCAAGATCCAGGATTTGCGCGTGATCTCCCGGTCGTCCGCGTTCGCGTTCAAGGGTCAAAACCAGGACATCCGCAAGGTTGGCGAACAGCTCGCCGTGGGCACGGTCCTCGAGGGAAGCATTCGGAAGGCCGGTAACCGGCTGCGAATTACCGCGCAGCTGATCAACGTCGCGGGAGGACATCACCTCTGGTCGGAGCGCTACGATCGGGAGCTGGAGGATGTGTTCGCAATCCAGGATGAGATCGCGGGCAATATCGTCAAGGCGCTGCGCCTGGTGCTCAAGGACGATGAGAAAGAAGCCATCGAAAAGACTCCGACAGCGAACGTCCAGGCGTACGATTTTTACCTTCGCGGCCGACAGTACTTCAACCAGTGGCGCAAAAAGGCCGTGGAGCACGCACGGCGAATGTTCGAGCGCGCCATCGAGATCGATCCGAACTATGCGCGCGCATACGGCGGAATCGCGGACTGCTGCTCGTTCATGTACATGTATTGGGACGCGAGCACCACCAATCTCGAGCGCGCGGACACGGCGAGCCGAGCGGCGTTGGCACTCGACTCGGAGCTTGCAGAGGCGCACGTGTCGCGAGGGCTGGCGCTCGCGGTCAGCAAGCGCGGCGAAGAGGCCGAACGGGAATTCCGTGAGGCGATACGGCTGAATCCCAACCTCTTCGAGGCCCACTATTTCTTCGGGCGCGCCTTGCTCCAGCAAGGCAAGGCCGAAGCGGCGGCGGCATCGTTCGATGAGGCGAGCCGGATTCGCCCCGACGACTACCAGACGCCAACCTTTCACGCGATGGCGTTCGACTCGCTCGGCAGGCACGAAGAGACGCGCAAGATGACTCGCCACTCCATTGCGCTCATCGAGCGCCATCTCGAGTTGAACCCGGATGACTCGCGCGCTCTGTCGCTAGGCGGCGCGATGATGTGCCAGAGCGAAAACCCTGCCGAGCGCGCGCAAGCACTGGAGTTCGCGAATCGCGCCCTGGTCATCGACCCCGAGGATTCCGGGATGCTCTACAATCTCGGTTGTCTCTACGCGCGACTGGGCGACGCCGAGCATTCGCTGTCGTGTCTGGAGCAGGCCGTGCACTTCGGCTTCGGACTCAAGGAATGGATCGAGAACGATCCCGATCTGAACTCGGTGCGCACGGAGCCTCGCTTCATCGCGCTGCTCGCCTCGTTCTGACGAGTCGCTAAACGCGAGTGGTCGCGCGGACCGCGTTCACCTGCGCTACACGCGGGCCGCTCCCCGGCTGTGCATCGATTCGCCGAGCTCCACAGTTCTCGCGATCAGC
>DASXQD010000430.1:0-3378 GCA_036493195.1 Gemmatimonadaceae bacterium
CGCCAGATCCTTGCGCGCAATCAGGAGCGCGGCCGAGAACGTGCTAGGCGCCATGCGTCACGTGCTCGCGATAGACCGTGAGGTAAGTGGCCGGATCGATCGTGTCACCGGCCTCCACGCGCACGAGCGCGCCCGCACGCATGATCGCCGCATGCGTCGCGAGCGCGAGCCCCTCTGCTATCTGGTGCGTGACGAGCACCATCGTGGTGCCAGCGGCGCGGAGTGCGGCGAGATGCGCACCGAGTGCCGCGCTTCCGGAGTCGTCGAGACCGGTGAATGGCTCGTCGAGCAGCACCACTCGAGGATCGTGCACGGTCGCGCGCGCGATCGACACACGCTGCTGCATCCCGCGGCTCAACTGCCGCACCGGCATCTCCGCGCGATCCGACAATGCCATGCGCTCGAGCGCGCGCATGGCGGCCGCGCGCGCATCTGGCAGGCCGAAGAGTCGCGCGGTGAGCTCGACGTTTTCGCGCGCGCTGAGCGCGCCGTAGAGCATGCTCGCGTGTGAGATGTAGCCGATCGCGGCGCGCAGCTCCGCGCCGCCGGGGAGCACGACGCCGGCCACCGATCCGGATCCACTCGTGGGACGCAGGAGTCCCGCGAGCATACGGAGCAGCGTGGTCTTCCCCGCTCCGTTGGGCCCGAAGAGCGCGAGACAGTCACCCTCTTCGAGCGTGAGTGTCACGTCGCTCACGGCCACGCGGCCGCCGAAGCGGCGCGCGAGGCCGTGCGTCGCGATCACACTTTTTTCCGCATCCGCGCTCGTGCTCACGCGTCGGAGCTCGCATCGCGAAGCGCGTCGCGCGAGGAGTTCTCGCTGCGCGCGATGTACTTGCTCGCGTGGCGCGGCGAATGTTGGCGCAGCGCGGCACGCAGCGCCGCGACATCGAGCGCTCGCGCCGCCAGGTGCGCCGCGTACGAGTGCCGCAGCGTGTGTGGAGTGATCCGTTCCGCCACCTCCTCGTCGAGTCCGGCAGCCTTGGCGAGACGCTTGAGGCGGTCCCACGCGCGCTGGCGCGACGTGTGCAACCTGGTGCGCGGATGAATGAAGACGAAGGGCCTGTGCTCCGCACGAGCGGGCGCAGGACGAATCGCGAGCCACGCGCCCATCCACGCGGCAGGCTCGCCGTCGAGCGTGACCTGGCTCTCCTCGCCGCGGCGGCCGATCACCTCGAGCTTCAGCACGGCCGGCCCGCCGCTCACCGCGTCGAGCGTGAGTCCGATCGCCTCCGAGATGAGCAGCGCGCCGTGATACGCGATGCCGTAGAGCGCGAGATCCATCGCCGCCGCGGCCTCGGTCTGCGCGCGCGCCTCGAGATACGAGAAGATCGCGGCCACATCCGACTGATCGATGATGTGTGGCGCACGCGGCTCGGGCACGGGCTCGGCGAGCAGCTCCGCGGGACCGGGCGCGCGAATCTCTTCCGCGATCACGAGATGGCGATAAAACGCCTTGATCGCCTGCAGATGCCGTCGCACGGTGGGCACCGACCAGCCCTCGAAGCTCGCACGCGCCCGCAGGTAGTCGCTCAGCTCCGCCGGAATCAGCTCGATCACCGGCCGAGGCGCGAATGCGCGGACCAGGTCCGCGACGTCGGCGTGATAGGCCTCGATCGTCGCCTCCGCCCTCCCTTCACGCTCCAGCCACGCCGAAAACCGGTGGACGGGATCGTAATCGGGCTGAAATTCGGGATCCAGAAGCGTGTCAGCGGAATCGATCACGGTGGAAAGTGTAGCACTCGGCCGCCACGCGAGCCAACGGCCACAGCCGCATCTCGCCATCGCCTCGGCTGGCATCCGCGTGTCCGTCCGCTAAGATATTCTCTCGACCTTCGCATGGATGGAGCATGACCGACATCGATGTGCTGTTGCAGGAGCATCGCAAATTTCCGCCGCCTCTGACGTTCCAAAGCCATGCGCATATCAGCTCGCCTGAGATCTACGCGCGCGCGGCCGAGGACTATGAGGCATTCTGGGCCGCCTGTGCGCGGGAGCTCGACTGGTCGAAGCCATTCTCCAAAGTGCTCGACTGGAGACCGCCCCGCGCGACATGGTTCGCCGATGGTGAGCTCAATGCCTCCGAGAACTGCGTCGACCGGCACGCGCGCGGCGCACGACGACACAAGCCCGCGATCGTGTGGGAAGGCGAGCCCGGCGACACGCGCACGCTCACGTACGCCGAGCTGCTCGATGAGGTGAGCCGCTTCGCATCGGTGCTCGATTCGCTCGGGGTAAGGAAAGGTGATCGCGTCGCGATCTATCTGCCGATGATTCCCGAGGCCGCGATCGCGATGCTCGGTTGCGCGCGCATCGGCGCCGTGCACTCGGTGGTGTTCGGCGGATTCTCGGCCGAGTCTCTGCGCGATCGCATCGTCGACGCGCAGGCGAAGGTGCTCATCACGGCGGACGGCGGGTTTCGGCGCGGTAACGTGGTGCCGCTCAAGAAGAATGCGGACGATGCGATTGCGGAAACGCCCACGATCGAGCACGTGGTGGTGGTGCGTCGCACGAAGGAGCCGATCGGTGGATCGCCCGCATCAATGATGGCGGGTCGCGACCAGTGGTGGCACGATCTCATGTCGAAGGCGTCTGCGACGCGTCCTCCGACCCCGATGAACGCCGAGGACATTCTGTTCACGCTGTACACGTCCGGCACCACGGGAAAGCCGAAGGGCATCGTGCACACCACTGGCGGCTATCTCACGCAGTGCGCGTACACGACGAAAATGATCTTCGATCTCAAGGAGGAGGACATTTTCTGGTGCACCGCGGACGTGGGTTGGGTGACTGGACACTCGTACATCGTGTACGGTCCGCTCGCCAATGGCGCGACGTGCCTGATGTACGAGGGTGCGCCGGACTGGCCCGCGAAGGATCGCTTCTGGGAGCTCTGCGAGAAGTACGGCGTCACGATCTTCTACACGGCTCCTACGGCCATTCGCGCCTTCATGAAATGGGGCGCGCAGCACGCCGAGAAACACGATCTCTCGAAGCTGCGGCTCCTGGGATCGGTGGGCGAGCCGATCAACCCGGAAGCGTGGATGTGGTATCGCGAGCACATTGGCGGCGATCGCTGTCCGATCGTCGACACGTGGTGGCAAACGGAGACGGGCGCGATCATGATCTCGCCGTTGCCCGGGCTCACGGAGACGACGCCGGGCAGCGCGACGGTCGCGTTCCCCGGAATCTTCGCGGAGCTGCTCGACGCCAACGCCAAGCGGATCGACGTGGGCGGGGGGCTGCTCGCGATCACGAAGCCGTGGCCCGGGATGCTGCGCACGATCTGGGGAGACGACGAGCGCTACGTGCGCACCTACTTCTCGAAGTGGCCTGGCCGCCCGGATCTCTACTTCCCGGGCGACGGCGCCAAGCGTG
>DASXQD010000431.1:0-8275 GCA_036493195.1 Gemmatimonadaceae bacterium
TGTCAGCTTGTCTTTTACCACTCGGCTGGCGTATATTTCAAAGCTGTCCCCGATTTCCTTCTGCGCGACCGAGGCAACCGAAATGAAAGCTGATATTCATCCGACGTACGCGACCGCCACGGTCAAGTGCGCCTGCGGCAATGAGTTCACGACCCGCTCCACGCAGTCCGAGATCCACACGGACATCTGCGGCAACTGCCACCCGTTCTACACGGGCAAGCAGAAGCTCATCGATACCGCCGGCCGCGTCGAGCGCTTCCGCCAGAAGTACGGGAAGCCCGCCTGAGCATCAAGGATCGGCTCGACGAAGCGCTCGCCAGATTCAACGAGGTCGAAGGCGAGCTCTCAGCTGCTCCCAATGGGCGAGACCCATCGCGCTTCGCAGAACTGGGGCGAGAGCACCGGCGGTTGGCGCCCGTGAAAGAGCTGGCGGACCAACTTCGGAAATTCGAGAGCGAGCTCGCGCAAACGCGCGAGCTCGTTTCCGTAGACGACCCGGAGATGGCCGCGGAAGCGCGCGCGGAAGAGGAGCGGCTCACCGCTCAGATCGCGCATCTCGAGGCCGAGCTCACGCCGCTGCTCCTGCCGCGCGATCCGCTCGATGATCGTCCCGCGATCGTCGAGATTCGCGCGGGCACGGGAGGCGACGAGGCCGCGCTGTTCGCGGCCGATCTCTATCGCATGTACACGCGCTATGCCGAGCACCGGCACTGGCGCATCGAGACGATCTCGCACTCCGACGGCACGCTCGGCGGACTGAAGGAGGCGATCTTCAAGGTCGAAGGCGACGGCGCATTCGGCCGACTGCGATGGGAGTCGGGCGTGCATCGCGTACAGCGGGTGCCGGCGACCGAAAATCAGGGGCGCATCCATACCTCGGCTGCAACCGTCGCCGTGCTTCCGGAAGCGGAAGAAGTGGACGTGAAGATCGAAGACAAGGATCTGCGAATCGATGTGTTCCGCTCGTCGGGTCCAGGGGGACAGAGCGTGAACACCACTGATTCCGCGGTGCGCATCACGCACATCCCCACGGGAATCGTGGTGAGCCAGCAGGATCAGAAGTCGCAGCTGCAGAACAAGCTCAAGGGCATGCAGGTGCTGCGGTCGCGCATCCTCGATGCGAGGCTGGCCGAGATTGAGGCGGCGCGGTCGCGCATGCGGAAAACGCAGGTGGGCACGGGCGACCGCTCTGCCAAGATCCGCACGTACAATTTTCCGCAGAACCGGGTGACGGATCACCGCATCGGCTTCACGTCGCACGAGTTGTCGCACACGCTGGATGGGGATCTCGATGAGCTCATGAACGCGCTCGCCATTGCGACGCAGGAAGAGAAGCTCGATGAGTGACGCGGCGACCGGCGCAGCGCGCGACGGAACAGTGCGCGCGCTCGTGCGCGAGATGACTGAAGCGCTCGCGGACGCAGGGATCGCGGAGGCGAAGCGCGAGGCTGGCGACATCGTCGCCGCGGTGCTCGATGTCCCGCGCTTCTGGGCCCTGCTGCACGACGGCGATGTTCTCGATGCGGGGGTCGTGAGCGAGTGTCGCCGCGCGGCCCAGCGACGCGTGGCGGGATCACCGTTCGCGTACGCGGTGGGCCGCTCGGCATTCCGGAATCTCACGCTGCAGGTGGACGAGCGCGTGCTCATTCCGCGGCAGGAGACCGAAATGCTCGTGGACGAGATTTTGACTCGGGAGCGCACGGGGCTCGCGATCGACATCGGAACCGGATCGGGCGCGATCGCGCTGGCGCTCGCGAGCGAGGGTCAGTTCGATCGCGTGATCGGCACCGATGTCTCCAGCGGGGCGGTGGCCGTCGCGCGCGCCAATGGCGAGCGGCTCGCTTCCGTGCTGCGGGCGCCCGTGGAGTGGCGCGAGGGCGCGCTTCTGGCGCCGGTGTCGAGTGAGCGCGCCCGGGTGATCGCGTCGAATCCGCCGTACATTGCCTTCGACGAGGCGATCGCGCTGCCGGAGGCCGTGCGCGACTGGGAGCCGCCGTTCGCGCTCTACAGCGCCTCGGGCGGCATGGCCATCAGCGCGAGTATCATACGCGGGGCACCGGATGTGCTGGAGCCAGGAGGTCTCCTGGTGATGGAACTCGATTCGCGACGTGCGTCCCTGGCGGCGGAGCTCGCCCTCGTCAGCGGCCGGTATCGCGATGTCTCGGTGAGGCTCGACCTCGCCGGACGCGAGCGTTTTCTGATTGCGAGACGAAAGGACGAGTGACCGTGCTGGAAGACAAGGCGAAAGAGCTCGGCCGATTGATCGGTCAGAGTGCTGAATACAAGGCGGTGAAGCGCGCGAACGAGGCGCTGAACCAGGACAAGGATGCGGTGGCGCTGCTTCGTCAGATGGAGCAGATCCGCCTCGACGCGCAGCGCATGATGGAGCGCGGCGAGCAGCCGACCGAGGAGATGGAGAACAAGCTCGATGAGCTCCTCGGACAGGTGCAGACGAAGATGGTCTATCAGAGCGTCGTGGCGTCGCAGGAAAACTTCGAGAAAGTGATGGCGCGCGTGAACGAGTGGATCCTCGACGGCATCAAGAAGGGCGCGACCAGCTCGATCATCACGCTGGCGTGACCGTGACGCGCGGACGACTGGTCGTTTTCGAGGGGCCCGAGGGTGCGGGGAAGACTACGCAGCTTCGGCTCCTCTGCGAGTGGCTGTCCGCGCAGCAGCTGCCATTCACCGGTGTTCGCGAGCCCGGCGGCACCGCGCTCGGCAACGAGCTTCGGCGCATGCTGCTCGAGCCGGGTCGCACCATCAGCGCGCGCGCGGAGGCACTGCTGTTCATGACGTCGCGCGCGCAGCTGATCGCGGAAGTGATGAAGCCGGCGCTCGAGCGCGGCGATCTCGTGCTCGCCGACAGATTTTTTCTGTCGACGTACGCGTATCAAGTCGTTGGGCGCGGGCTTCCGTTCGAGGAAGTGCGCGCCGCGAATCGTCTGGCGACCGCTGGGCTCGTGCCCGACCTCACTATTCTGCTCACGCTTCCCGCGGCGGTGCGCGACGCGCGCGTGACTGCGCGCGGAGGTGCCGATCGCATCGAGAGCGCGGGGCACTGGTTCCACGAGCTCGTCGAGCGCGCATTCAACGACTGCGCGTCGCCGGCGTGGCAGGCTGCGCATCCGGAGTGCGGTCCAATTGCGGCCGTGAATGCCTCCGGGACGGAGCAGGAAGTGCTCGAGCGGGTACTCAAGACATTGAGCGGTGCCATCCCCGATTCCTTCCCGATGCGCAATGCAGCACACGCCTGAGACGAATCTGAACGAGTCGAGCGGGGACCGGCTGCGCGCGCGTGCGTTCATCGCCGTCACGGTGCTGACGCTCGCGCTCGTGCTCGGCGGCTGGCTGCTGCAGCGCGGGCTGCATCGCGGCAGCGGCTCCTTCGAGCGCGCACGACTGTTCGAGCAGGTGCGCGCGCGCGTCGCGAACGATTTCGTCGACTCGATTCCGGACGGCGATCTCTTTCGCAAGGCGGCGGAAGGGCTCGTGCGCGAGCTGCACGATCCGCACTCGACCTATCTCACGCCCGAAAAGCTTCGCGCGCTCAACGAGAGCACCACAGGTCACTACGCGGGAATCGGCATTCAGATCGACGTCCGCGATGGCTGGATCACGATTGTCGCGCCGCTGCCGGGCACGCCGGCCGAGCGGGCGGGAATCCAGCCGGGCGATCGCATCGTCGCGATCGATGGAAAGTCGACCGAGGGCGCGTCGCCGGATGACGCGCGCGGCATGTTGCGTGGTCGAAACGGATCGCCGGTGACGTTGCAGATCGAGCGGCCCGGCGTAGCGTCGCGAATGTCGTTCACCGTCGCGCGAGGCGAGATCCGCGTGCACTCCGTGCGGCACGCATCGATGATCGGCGAGGGCGTCGGCTATATCGACCTCACGATCTTCAGCGACTCGAGCGCGGCCGAGGTGCAGCAGGCGGTCGAGAAGCTGCGTGCGCAGGGAATGAAGACGCTCGTGTTCGACCTGCGCGCGAATCCGGGCGGTCTGCTCGAGCAGGGGATCGAGGTGGCGGATCTCTTTCTGGATTCCGGCCAGCCGATCGTTTCGGTGCGCGGCCGCGAATCCGCACAATCGTTCGCGGACGAGGCAAAGCAGAAGTGGCCGGAGCTGAAGCTCATCACGCTCGTCGATGAGCACAGCGCGAGCGCGGCGGAGATCGTCGCGGGAGCGCTGCAGGATCACGATCGCGCGGCCATCGTCGGCTCGACCAGCTATGGAAAGGGAAGCGCGCAGTCGGTGTTCCCGCTGGTCGACAGCGCGAGCGCGCTCAAGCTCACCACGGCGCTCTGGTTCACGCCATCGGGACGAAGCATTCAGAAGGCGCAGGCGCCTGCGGCGGCAGACGAGAACGACGATGGCGAAGACAGCGCTCCGGGCAAGGCGGCGACCGCAGCCGACAGCGGCGCCGAGCTTCCGCTCTCCAAGCGCCAGCAGTACCGCACGGACGACGGGCGCGTCGTGTACGGCGGAGGCGGCATCACGCCGGATTTGCTCGTCGCGCCAACGGATTCGATGAATGGAACGCGCGCGTTCTGGCGCATGATCGGTGCGCAGGCGCCGAAGTTTCGCGATGCGCTCACCGAGACCGCGCTGGCCGCGAAAGGGGCGCACGCGGTGCGCTCACCGGATTTCCAGATCACGGACTCACTGCGCCAGTCGCTGTGGAAGCGCGTGGTTGCGAAGGACATCAAGCTCGATCGCGCGCACTTCGATTCCGTGAGCACGGTCGTCGACCGGCTGCTCGGTATCGAGATCGCGCGCTACGCGCTCGGTCCCGACGCGGAGTTCAGGCGGCGGCTGAGCGGCGATCGCGTGATCGGGGCCGCGCTCGAGCTGTCGAATGGCGCGCAGGTGGAAACCGATCTCCTGCGCCGCGCGGGCGAGCGGCGCGCCGCGAAGCGCGAGGACGTCCCGCACACGACATGATCACGTCCACCGCGCGCGTGTTCGTCATCGGCGCGGGCAAGGCCGGACGCGCGCTCGTGCACGCGATGCGCGTTGCCGGCGTGGATGTGGTGGGGCTGCACGGACGACAGCCGGCCCACGGAATCACATCAGGCGCATGGCCCGCGACGATCGCGCTCGCGAACGTGGTCCTCGTGACGGTGCGCGATGCGGAGCTCGACGGTGTGCTGCGCGATCTGCTCGCGGCGGGATTGAGCAAGGGTGCGGTGCTGCTGCACGCGAGCGGGACCGCCGAGCCGCCGGCGCTGGGCACGTTGCGCGCGGCGGGCCATCCGGCCGGCACGTTCCATCCGCTGCTTCCGCTCACCGATCCTACGCGCGCAGCGGAGCAGCTGCATCGCGCGTGGATCGGGATCGACGGCGACGAGGGTGCGCGCGTGGCGTCGCGGGGGCTTGCGGCGGCGATCGGGGCGCGCGTGCTCGAGATCCCGGCGGGGAGAAAGGCGCGCTATCATGCGGCGGCGGTGATCGCGTCGAACTTTCCGATCGTGCTGCTGGCGCTGGCGACGCGCGTGCTCACGGAAGCAGGAGTGAGCGAGGAAGCGGCCCGCGGCGCGCTCGCGACACTCATGACGGCGGCGGCGGAGAATGCGAGCGCATCGACGCCGAGTGCGGCGCTCACGGGACCGGTGGCGCGGGGCGATGTGGAGACGGTGCGCGCGCATCTCGCGGCTCTGGCCGAGATGCCGGAGGTGCTCGAGGTGTATCGAGTGCTGTCGAAGGAGGCGATCCCGCTGGCGGAGCGCGCGGGGGCGGAGCGGGGGAGACTCGAGGAGCTGGGGCAGGTCTTACGGAAGGTCTAGTGCCTGAGGCAGACATGTCGGTTCGCATCAACATCGGCCTGGATATACTCCGCACGCTCTCCGTTGCCCACGATCTCGGAGGTCTGGCGCCGGCGGCGGAACGACTTGGCCGCACGCCTTCCGCGATAAGTCTGCAGATGAAGCGCCTGCAGAAGGATCTCGGCGTGCCGCTCTTTCGCAAGCGTGGACGTCGCCTTGCGCTGACCGAGGCTGGAGAAGTTGCCCTCGCGTACGCACGCCGAATTCTTGCGCTGAATGACGAGCTGCTCGACAACATGCACGGCGCACGACTGGACGGCCACATCCGCATCGGCTGCCCGCAGGACTTTGCCCCGATTCTGCCTTCGGTTCTCTCGCACCTTGCGTCGTCTTATCCTCGCATGCAGATCGAACTATCGATCGAAGCCAACGGAGCACTTGCCGACACGATCGAGCAGTCGCGGATAGATCTTGCCGTATGCCGACAGGCTGCCTAACCCGCCGGACCATCGTACACCTTCACTCCCGCGGGCACGTGAAACACGAACGCATTCGCATCCACCGGTGCGTTCTTGCCGAACTTCGTCACCGTGATCCGCCGCACGACGCCGCTCTGATCCACCGTCTCCACGCGCCGCAGCAGCGCGTCGCTGTCGTTGATCCAGAGTGTCACTTTCTGAAACGGTGAGTCTGCGTTCTTCGGCATGAGCACAACGGAGTGCGTGGCGGCGCCATCGATCGTCGCGGCCGAGCCTCCCGACACCGTGTAGCTCTTGCGCGGCGATTCCAGGAACTGCGCCGCGAAGTCCGGTGCGCCGACGTTGGCGCCGAGCTTCGCGCGAATCACCTGGCCCGGATTCGTGCTCGGCAGATAGACCCACACGTACTGGCCGTCGGATACGATGCGGTCACCGGCAGGCTCTTCGAAGGTCACCGCGAAGCGCGAGGGCCGCCGCTGCTGCAGCTCGCCGCGCGAGCTCACGGTCGAGCCCGTGAGCGCGTTGTCGATCGTCTGCGTGAACGCGATGCGCGCAGTCTTGATGGTCGCATACGCGGCCACCGCGCGATCGAGCGTGCTGTCCGGCGACTGAGCGGCCGCAGCCGCGGGTGCCGCGCTCGTAGCGAACGCGAACGCGAGGAGCGCCGAGGCGCTGCGTGAGAATCGAAGAGAGTCGGTCATGCGAGATGCTACCCCGCAGCCGTGTCCGCGGTTCGTGGCGCCGGAGTGATTGTGCGCCCGATCGCTGCCGCGATGGCACGCAGCTCACCAACGAGCTGCGCGAACTGCTCCGGGTAGAGCGACTGCGCGCCATCCGAAAGCGCACGCTCCGGATTCGGATGCACCTCGACGATCACTCCATTCGCCCCCGCTGCTACCGCCGCGCGTGCCATCGGCAGCACCTTGTCGCGAATGCCGGTGCCGTGGCTCGGGTCCGCGACGATCGGCAAGTGCGAGAGCTGCTGCACGATCGGAATCGCGGTGAGGTCGAACATGTTGCGCGTGGCCGGATCGAACGTGCGTACGCCGCGCTCGCACAGAATCACGTTCTCGTTTCCGTTCGCAAGCACGTATTCGGCGCTCAACAGGAGATCGTTGATCGTGGCCGCGAGTCCGCGCTTCAACAGCACCGGCCTGCCAAGCGTGCCGACGAATTTCAACAGCGAATAATTCTGCATGTTGCGCGCGCCGATCTGGATGCAGTCCGCATATTCGGCCACGAGCTCCGCCCCCGCCTCGTCCATCGCCTCGGTGACGATCGCGAGCCCCGTCTCTCTCTTCGCGGTCGCGAGATACTTGAGACCGATCTCGCCGAGCCCCTGGAACGAGTACGGGGAGCTCCGAGGCTTGAACGCACCACCGCGCAGGCACGATGCACCGGCCGCCTTCACCTGCTGCGCCGCGAGCACGATCTGCGCTTCGGATTCCACGGAGCACGGGCCCGCAATGATCACCACCTCGCTGCCGCCCACCTCCACTCCCGGCGCGATCGTGACGATGGTGTTTTCCGGACGCCACTCGCGCGACACCTGCTTGTACGGTTGCGTGACGTGGATGACCTGCGCGACCCCCGACAGCGCGCTGATGCGCGATGAGTCGACGCGGCCATCGTTGCCCACGAGTCCAACGGCCGTGCGCTGCGCGCCCGGCATCGGACGCGCTTCGTAGCCCATCTCTTCGATCGCCGCTACCACCGCGTCGATCTCCGCCGTCGTCGCTCCGTGCTTCATCACTACCAGCATTACCGTTCCTCGATTTCAGTGGACCAGCCATCCGCCGCCAACACGGCCTCGCCCGAGTACCTCAACGAGATGATCTCGAGGATCTCCTCCTCGAGCACGGGCGGATAGAAGTGCGTCAGAACCAGTCGCGCGGGCTCCGCGATCTCCGCCATCACACCCACCTGCGCGGGCGTGAGATGAGCCGCCACTGCCAACCGCTCCGGAAGTGAGCACTCCGCGAGCAGCAGGTCACAGCCGCGCGCCCATTCGGCCACCGCGGTGTCGAAGCC
>DASXQD010000432.1:0-3715 GCA_036493195.1 Gemmatimonadaceae bacterium
TGCTGGCGCGCGTCGAGGCGCTCGTGCCGCTCGACGTTTCCGCGCGCGGTGCCAACGAGAATCGACACCGGCGCGTGATAGACGGCCGGGACTGCCGGCCACATGGAATCCGCAGCGGCGGAGTCGCCGTGCTGCGTCTGCCGCACGTCGAGCGAGAGTGAGTGACGCGTCGAGTCGTACGTCGCACGCACCGCAAAGCGCGGATATCCCGGGCGGTACATCCACTCGCTCCAGAACTGCGCGAGATTCTCTCCCGTTGCATCGAGGATTGCGCGGCGGAAGTCTTCGGTGACCGCGCTGCCGAACTGGTGGCGCGTGAGAAAGAGATGCATCGATGCCCAGAAGCGCTCGTCGCCGAGCCGACGGCGAATCATGCGCAGCACGAGCGCGCCCTTGGGATAGATGTTGTTCGAGCCGTCCGCCACGAGCGGCATCGAGCGCTCCGCGTCGATGGCGGTGAAGTGCAGATACTCGTCGAGATAGAAATCGTCGCTTGCCTGCTGCCCGAGCTTCGCCTCCCAGTACGCGCCGTTCATGAACTCGGCGAAGCCCTCGTTGAGCCAGAGGTGCGACCAGTTCTCCGTCGTCTCATCGTCACCGAACCATTGGTGCGCGAGCTCGTGCGGGACGAGCAGCCAGCGGTACCACGGCCGGTCGGCATACGCGCGTTTGTCCGGCAGCCAGTCCACGAGCTCGGTCGCGCTCACCATCTCCTCGCCGCCGAAGAAATCGGCAACGGTCGCCTGCGCGTACTTGGCCCACGGATAGGGCACGCCCGTGAGCTTCGTATACGTCTCGATGATGTCGGGAGTATAGCCGAAGAGCGGCCGCGCGAGCGCGCTGTCCTCGTGATACACATAATAGTCGACCGGAATGCCGCGCCACCGATCGTGAATGCGCGCATACGGCGCGATCGTCATCGAGATGAGATACGTGGATGCGGGAAGCGTCTCGCGCCAGGTGGTCGTGTGCGTGCCGCCCGGATGCTTCACGTCGCTCATGAGCCTGCCGTTGGAGACGACCGTCATCCGCGTGGGCACGGTTGCGATCAGCTCCCAGCTCTCCTTGTCGTTGGGATAATCGTAGGTGGGAAACCACGCGCTGTTGCCCGTCGTTTCACCCATGCTCCAGAGCTGCTGGGGCCTGTGCGGGCGGCCGTCGGCGTAGATGAAGGTCAGCCCGCGGCCATTGTCGATCTTCGCGTGATAGTCGAGCGTGAAGCGCGTGCTCTGTCCGAATCGCAACGGCCTGGCGAGATGCACGATGAGCGTATCGCCCACATGTGCGGTGCGGAGCGCTCGTCCCGCGGCGTCACGGGCGTTCCGGATAGTGATACCGGCGGCCGCATCGAGAAGCACGGAGTCGAGTGCGTCTCTCCTGGCTGTGAGGGTCGTCACCACCCGGCCGTTCAGCGAGGTCGAATCCCAGCTGATGTCCCGGATCTCGATTCGCTGGTGTACGAGATCATAATCGTGCGAACGCGTCTCCCTGTTGCCAGGCACCCATGTTGCGGGTACCTGCGCGCACAGCGAGAGAGCGGAGCCGAGGAGAAGCAGGGGGAGTGCAGCGAGACGCATGATGCCGGGCGAGGGAATACGAAGCCTGTGCTCAGAGATGGCGAGCGATATTCGGAATCTTCGCTCGTGCTCGACAGTGCGCAATCGCAGCCATCCCGTTCCGTTGATTCTTTCGTAGCTTTCCACGTGCGCACTTCGCGCACTTCTTCGCACTCGACGATGCATTTTCCCGGCGGCCAGCGCGCCTCCGGCACAGGTGAGTCAGCATGAGCAACACGACTACGGCACCCGCACCTTCCACGACTGCTACGCCCGCGAGCCTGCACGTCTCCGCGCCGGGCTCCGATTTGAGCGTCGACCTTCCGGTGAGCGAAGGCGCGATCCGCGCCACCGATCTTCGGAAGATCCCGACGGACGAGGGCGGATTGATGAGCTACGATCCCGCGTTCCTCAATACGGCGTCGTGCAAGAGCGCGATCACGTACATCGACGGCGATGCGGGAATTCTCCGCTACCGCGGCTACCCGATCGAGCAGCTCGCCGGCAAGGCGACGTTCCTCGAGGTTGCGTGGCTGCTTCGTCATGGCGAGCTGCCGACACAGAGCGAATACGACTCGTGGGTGCACGACATCACGTTCCACACGTACGTGCACGAGAACGTGAAGACCTTTCTTCAGGGCTTTCGTTACGATGCGCATCCCATGTCGATGCTCTGCAGCACGGTGGCGGCGCTGTCCTCGTTCTATCCGAGCGCCAAGAACATCCATGATCCCGAGCAGCGCAATCTCGCGATCATTCGGCTGATCGCGAAGCTGCCGACGCTCGCGGCCTTCGCGTACCGGCACATCAAGGGCATGCCGTTCATCTATCCCGACAACGATCTGTCCTATGTCGACAACTTCCTGAGCATGGTCGCGCGGATGAGCGAGCCGCAGTACGAGGCGCGTCCCGTGTTCACGCGTGCGACGGAGATCCTGTTCATCCTGCATGCGGATCACGAGCAGAACTGCTCCACGAATGCCGTGCGCGCCGTGGGCTCCTCGCACGTCGATCCATTCTCGGCCGTCGCGGCAGGCATCGCGGCGCTCTACGGACCGCTGCACGGCGGCGCGAACGAAGCCGTGCTTCGGATGATTCAGGAGATCGGGCACGTGAAGAACGTGCCGGCGTTCATCAACGAGGTCAAAGCGGGGAAGGGCAGCCGCCTCATGGGCTTCGGACACCGCGTGTACAAGAGCTACGATCCGCGCGCGCGCATCGTGAAGGCGCTCGCAGACGAGGTGTTCGCGGAGGTCGGCGTCGACAAGGATCTCGAGATCGCGCTCGAGCTCGAGCGCATTGCGCTCTCGGATGACTACTTCATCTCGCGAAAGCTCTATCCCAACGTCGATTTCTACACGGGGCTGATTTATCGATCGATGAAGTTCCCGATGGACTTCTTCACCGTGCTCTTCGCGATCGCGCGCACGGCCGGGTGGCTCGCGCAGTGGGAGGAGATGCTGCTCGACAAGGAGCAGAAGATTGCGCGGCCGCGGCAGATCTACACGGGTCCGGGCGAGCGGGACTACAGGAGCACGCTCAGGTACTGACGTCGAGGGATCCCACTGCGATCACGTTGGAGCTCACGCGTGGCGCCCAGCGTCACTTTCGATTAGTGCAGTCTCCGTTTGTGTCCGTTTGTGTCCGTCTGTGTCGTCTCATCCAATTTGTTTTTGCCGTTAGGGACTGGCAATGGCAACTGTGAAGAATGACACCAACGGACACAAACGGACACTAACGGAGAAGGCGAAACGCTTTTCAGTTTTGCACTCAGCGGTTGAGATAATCGACGGATTCAAACGATTCGCTGCTTTTTGTAAGCGCATCACGCAGTGTCGCGTTCACGTCGTGCAGTCCACGCTCGCCGGCGGAACGTTGTCGCACTCGATCGACTCGGCCATCCCGTGCGCAATGGGACCGCAGGCGGTGGTCTGCGCGGATTTGGCGGCCTCCTTTTCCGTCTCCGCGGATGCGTGCGCGCAGTTTCGTGCGGTGCGATAGCTCACGCACACGTTGCACTTCGCCTTCTGGGCTGCGAGCGTCGACCACAGGAGTATGGCCGCGAGGACGACGATGGCGAACACGGTCAGGCGGGTAGCAGGCTTCATCGATGGCTCCGGTGTGATGCGCGCAGTGAGTGCGTAGCATACTCGAAACTC
>DASXQD010000433.1:0-13916 GCA_036493195.1 Gemmatimonadaceae bacterium
GTCGCAGTGACCTTGGCGCTGTCGTTCGACGCTGAGTACAGCTTCACGTTCCCGATCTTGGTGAGAAGCACGTCGCCCTCGGCGAAACCGGCTCCTTGCGCTGGTGCGATCCCTGCCGGTGCTGCGACGGCGGGACCGGCCTGCGGGTTCGCACCACCCGGCGACCTGCCGCCCGCCGCGGCTTTGGCGGTGCCGGTTCCGGTGCCGCATCCAACCGGCGCCTCGCCCGGAGCCATGACCCTCGCCTTGAACGTCACGCCCAAGTCCACGACCTGAGGACCCTTCTCGCCGGGAATCGTCGCCTGGGAAAATCGGATCTTCCCCGCGCCCCCGAGCAGGGTCTGCGACACATCAGCGACCCTCAGCGATCCACGACTTGGCTTACCGCTTTGCGCCCCGGTGGCCGGCAGACTGACGGTCACCTGACTGGACGGGAAGCTGAAGACCTCGTCGGTGGCAGAGAGTGGATCGGGCGCGGATTTCTCGGCCGAGTCGGATTTCGATTTGGAGCTGTCGCCGGCTGCGCCGCCCGCGTGCGCGGCGTCTCCGCCGGCATGTGCGCCACCATGCGTACCGCCACTCGCACCGCCATGTGCACCGCCACTCGCACCGCCACTCGCACCGCCACTCGCACCGCCACCGCTCGGCGCGGGCGAGGCTGCGTGCGTTTTGCCCGCGCCTCCCGCTCCCGCACCACCGCCGTTTTTCGGTGCGCCAGCGGATGCGCCAGCGCCCGGTGCGGCCCCGCCCGCGAGATTCACCGGCGCCTTCTTCTGAATCGCGAAGGATGCCAGCCATGATTGCGTGGACTTCTCGTCGCAGAGCATGATCTGGCGACCGCTTGGCGTGGTCACGACGAAGGCATTGCCGGAGAACCGCGCGACCTCGACCCGTTTGGCGGCGCCGGCAGCAGCCCATGGCGAGAGCACGGCGATGAAGGAGCCGTCCGCCACGTGCTCCGCGGCCGCATCCTGAACCGCGCTGTTGATTTCGCCGTTCGCCTCGTCGATCACCACCTTCTTGCCCGCAGCGGCCGTGGTTCCACCGAGCTTTTTGACTCGAGCGAGAATGCCCTGCGCGGCCGCTGGATGAGGCATCCAGGCGGTCATGGCGCTCAGAACCGAGGCGCTCAGCACCCAACGACGGATCGACATGGCGAACACCAACGCCCGCAGGCGGATGGTACAGCCTTGGTAGGACATCCGGTACAAACGAGGAGAAAAACGCTATAAGTCCGAAAACGGAAACGCAAGAGCGACACTCGCGATCCCAATTCCCGCGCGCCAACTTGGGGCGAGTCTGGCTCGCATCACCTCATTCGGGTTCGATCTGCCATGTCTTCCCAAGCTTTGAACGGCGCGAGCGGACGACTCGCCTCGCAGTCCGCCATGACAGCCGGCGATGGGCTGCGTTCCGGAGGCCGAGTGCACATCATCGGCGCTGGACCCGTAGGCCTTCTTCTGGCGGCATTGCTGCAGTCGCAGGAAGGGTTCTCCGTTCGCCTGTACGAGAAGCGTCGTGAGTACACGCGTTCGCGCATGGTGCATCTTGCGTCGTACCTCATCGCGGATTCGCTGGAGAGCTATCGAGCCGACCACTTCGACGGAGAGAACGTCGAGGCCGTATTCGATCCACCGGAGCTCGCGGAGGGACTTGCCTTCAGGCAGTGCATCGCGCCGGACCTCATGGCACTTCTGCACAAATGGGCGCTGGGATTCTGCCCATTGAACTCCATCGAGCAGTCTCTCAGCGATCTCATCGATGTGCGCGGGACGAACGCGGCACAACGCACCGCGGCGGTGGTAACGTCGCAGGATGCCATCGCGATGCTCGAGCCCGGAGACGTGATGATCGACTGCACCGGCAGCAAGTCGCTGCTGCGAGATCACCTGGTGCCCCGTTCCGGCGCGGCGGAAGACGGCGCGAACACGATCAACATCCGCCTCGAATACGCGCTCGTCATCACCTTCCTGTACGGCCAGAGCTACGCCTGCAACGAGCATTGCAAGTACTACAAGAACATGGAGAACGCGCACTACAAGTTCATCCCGATGGTCCATCGCACACACTACGATGGCAGCATCAGCCACGTGACGGGCATCATCAACATCACCGCCGAAGACTACGAGGCGATGCCGCCGCGATTCGATGGAGAGTGGCTGCGCAGCAATTTCCCCGACGTCGCGCAGTCAATGGACAGCTTCATCGGCAAGATCAAGCAGGAGACGAATGGCGAGATAGTCGGCGATCTGGAGATCATACGAATTCCACTCAATCTGTACCGCGCTCGCAATGCGACCAGTCGGCAGTGGCGCACAACGGGTCACGGCGATCACCCGTTCGAGCGCTCGCCGGTATTTCTGCTCGGCGATTCGGCCATTGGCTCTCCGTATTTTCAATCGATCTCGCTGGGCTTCGAGTGCGCCATGTTCCTGGCGGGACTCCTCACGCAGCGTGACCTGCCGCTGCGCGACATGCTCGATCGCTACGAGCTGTACACCTACAAGCAGTGGCTCCGCGTCTACATGCAGAGCAAGATGATCAAGCACAACAAGGATCTGTTCGAATCCCTCGGCGACCCGCTCGCGCTCCTGGACAAGCTTCACATCTACTAGCGCCGAGCCATGCTCGCGACGCTGGGTAGCGAGCGCCTCGCACACACCCTGGGCAGCCAGAACCCGTGACACACAAAGCGCTCGCTCGGACGGCGTTTGCGACAGGAATCATCGCACTCGCCGTCATCAGTCTCGTCTTCGGCGATTTCGCGGACATCTGGCATTCGCTCTCCGCCTCGGCGCACGTGCGCGACGCGATGGCTTATGCATCGGCGGGACTCATGCTGGCGTGCGGGATCGGACTGCTGTCGAATCGGACGGAAGCGCGTGCGGCAAGCGTGCTCGCACCGTTCTTCGCGCTCCTGGTACTCGTGATCAAGCTCCCACCGGTGCTCGAGGGTCCGCTCGTGGAAGGGAACTGGCAGTCGATGTCGGAGATCGTCGTGCTCCTCACGGGCGCATGGGTGCTGTCCGCATCGCGCACGCGCGAGATGCGCGTCGCGCAGCTGGTGTTCGGCCTCGCGCTGATTCCGCTGGGCCTCTCGCACTTCGTCTACGTGAATCTCACCGCGCCGCTCGTCCCCGCATGGCTCCCGTATCACACCGGATGGGCGTATTTCACAGGCGCGGCGCACCTCGCCGCTGCGCTCGGCGTGATACTAGGTATCCTTCCGCAGCTCGCCGCGGCGATGGAGGCGGCGATGTTGAGCGTGTTCACGGTGCTGGTCTGGATTCCGTTGATTTACGCGGCGCCGACATCACGCGGCTCGTGGTCGGAATTCACACTCTCGTGGGCTATCAGCGGCGCAGCGTGGGTTGTTGCGGCGAGTTTTGGCGAACGGAATTTGGGGACAAGCGACGTGCGATAGCGATGCGGTTGCCCGTCTGGCATCGGAGCGCGCGTCGGTTCTATACTAGGCATTGAGCGCGGACGCACCTCCAAGGAGACGAGCATGACATCGACAAACGCCCCGGCACGCCCGACGTATCGCGTCCGGGCCCAGAGCGTCGAATCCTGCAATTGTGCCCATGGCTGCAACTGCTATTTCGAGGGCACGCCGAATGAGGGCTTCTGCGAGTTCATCATCGGCTATGATATCCAGGAGGGGCGATTCGGCGACGTGGATCTCGGAGGAGTTCGCGCTGTCGTGGCTGCGAAGTATCCCAACGCCATACACGAAGGCCACGGCCACGTGGTGTTGTTCGTGGACGAGGGTGCGAGCCCCGAGCAGGTGAGTGCCCTCGTGACGATTCTGTCGGGTCAGGCCGGCGGCATGCCTTGGGAGGCGATCGCCGCGACGATCGAGAAGTTCGAGGGACCGATCATGCGGCCGATCGAGATCGCGATCGAGGGCCAGCGGGGTCAGGTCCGCATTGACGGCGCTGTCGAAGTGGAGACGATGCCGATCCGCAATGCGCTCGCCGGCGGCCAGGAGATCGAGGTTCGCATGGTCTATCCCAAGGGCGGCATTCTCTGGAACGACGGCAACATGGTCACCACCAGCACGATGCGGGCGAGCCACGACTCGTTCCGCATGGAGTGGCCCGGCAAGTTCGCGGTGATCGCCGACGTGAGCTGGACTAACGCCACCTGACCGCGGTGGAACGACTATTCCAGCGCGACCGGGCGCTGGCGGCAACCGCACTATTCGCGGTGACGGCCCTCGCGTGGGCCTCGCTCTTTCGCATGCAATCGGACATGGGGTCGATGCGCGGCACCGCTATGTCGATGTCCGGTATGCAGGCGTGGTCCCCGGTCGAGCCGCTGCTGCTATTCCTCATGTGGGCGACGATGATGGTTGCGATGATGCTGCCGTCGGCGGCGCCCACCATCCTGCTCGTCGCCACGGTGCTGCGCCGCCGGCGTGAGCACGCCAGTCCGGCAGCGCCAACCTCGGTCTTCGTGTCCGGATACCTGCTGGTGTGGATCGGGTTCAGCGGGGCCGCCGCGATGTCACAATGGGGTCTTCACCAAGCGTCGCTGCTCTCGCCGGCCATGGCCAGCACGAGCCCCGTGCTGGGCGGGATTTTACTCTTGGTTGCAGGGATCTATCAGTGGCTGCCGCTCAAGTCAGCGTGTCTCGGCCACTGCCGCTCGCCACTCGGGTTTCTCGGCAGACATTGGCGAGAGGGAACCGTCGGCGCTCTGCAGATGGGCGCGACACACGGGCTCTACTGCCTCGGATGCTGCTGGGCGCTGATGACGCTCTTGTTCGTGGCCGGAGTGATGAACCTTCTCTGGGTCGCCGCGATCGCCGCGCTGGTGCTGGTCGAGAAGGTCGCGGCAGTCGGACCTTGGCTTGGCCGCGTCGCAGGACTCATGCTGGGGGGATGGGGTTTGTGGATGTTGAGGTGAGTCGTCGCATTGTTGCGCGACGAGCTCCCCCTCACCCCGCTCGCCGAAACACCAGCGCCGCATTGATCCCCCCAAACCCGAACGAGTTCGAGAGTATCACCTCCGGACAACTCGACCTTCCCACGCGTTTGATGTAGTCCAGATCGCACGCCTCGTCCGCGTTCGCGAGATTCACGGTGGGCGGCAGCCAGTCGTTCGTCATCGCGAGTCCGCAAATCGCCGCCTCGATCGCGCCGCTCGCCCCCAGCGCGTGGCCGTAGTAGCCCTTCGTGCCGCTCACCGGAATCTCGTACGCGCGCTCGCCGAACACCTGCTTGATCGCGACCGTCTCCGTGCTGTCGTTGAGCGGCGTCGAGCTCCCATGCGCATTCACATATCCCACCTCGCCCGCGCTCACCCCCGCATCGTCCAGCGCCCTTCGCATCGACCGCGCAGCCTGCGATCCGTCCGGGCGCGGCGCCGTCATGTGATACGCGTCGTTCGACATCCCGAAGCCCAACACCTCGCCGTAGATCTTCGCGCCGCGCGCGATCGCGCGTGAGCGCTCCTCCAGCACGAGCACACTCGCGCCCTCGCCCATCACGAAGCCATCGCGATCCTTGTCGAACGGCCTCGATGCAGTGCACGGATCATCGTTGCGCGTACTCATCGCGCGGATCAGCGCGAACGCGCCGTAGCACAGCGGATACAGCGGGGCCTCGGCGCCTCCGCCCAGCATCACATCCGCGTATCCATCGCGCACCTGACGGAATGCCTCGCCGATCGCGATCGTGCCGCTCGCGCAGCTCATCGCGTTGGTCGAGTTCGGACCCATCACGCCGAATTCGATCGCGATGTTGCAGCTCGATGCGCCGCCGAACACCATCAGCGCGAGCGCGGGGTCCACATCCTTCACGCTTCCCGTGTAGAACACGCTGCACTGTTCCTCGGCGTAGCCCACGCCGCCGAGTGCGGTGCCCATCATTGCGCCGATGCGCTCGCGATCTTCGGTGGCGAGATCGATGTCCGAGTCTTCGAGCGCCATGCGCGCGGCAGCGACGGAGAGTTGGCCGAAGCGATCGAGGCGCTTCGTGCGCTTCGCCTCGAGAAAGTCGCGCGGATCGAAGTCGTCCACCTGCGCGGCGAGATGGCTGCGAAAGAGCGACGAATCGAAGCGCGTGATCTCGCGGACCTTCGAGCGCTGCGCGCGCAGGCCGTCCCACAGCCCTTCCGAGGTAAGGCCAATGGGTGTGATCGCGCCAATGCCCGAGATCACCACTCTGCGACGTTCCGTCATGCGACTACCCTCTCGAAAGTCCCGGACCGCGCTCCGCTTTCGCTGCGAGTCCGGCCAGCGTGCGTGACGCGATTCCGTGAACGAATACCGGACCGATCACTGTCTTGGCCGCCACGATGCCCATGAGCGGCACCGACGGACCGTTCCACGAATGCACAATGCGTACGCGCGTGGCATCCTTGCCTTGTGGCACGAAGCTCCATTCGACTTCCATGCCCTTCGTGATACCCGCCACATGCCGGTACCGCACATTCGGCGTTCGATCGTTCACCGACATTTCAGACATCCACCAGGTGGGCCATCGCAGCGATCCGAACGGCCGCCACGCAGCCATCTCGACGAGCCCTCCGCCGTCACTCGCGCGCTGGTGAAACCGCACCCAGCGATAATGTGACAGAAGCTCGGGCCACCGATCCACCTCGCGCGCGAACTCGAAGATGCGGCGCAGCGGGGAATGAACGAGCATCTCATCCACAGTACACATCCACCGCTTCTTCGGCATCGCGCCGAGGTCGAATGGCTCGATTGTGGGGCGAGCGCTGCCGCTCATGCGGTGAGCGTCCGCGGCGCCCACGATGCAGTCGTGCGAAAGCCGATCCGGTTTCGGGCCACCGGCGTCTGATGGATGGCATTCTGCACGAGCAAGCGTAGCTCACTCGGCGTGAAGCCGCGGAGCACCGACACGACACCGTCGTGGCGGCTCACGGGATGGAAGTTGAGCGGAAACGAGGCGAGCCAGATGCCCGCGGCCGCGAGCCAGCTGCGCCGAATGTCGCTCACGATCACGCGCACGCGCGCGACGCGATCGAGCTCGCGAATGATCGTCAGGGCATCGCGTGTCTCGAAGTGATGGAGCGTCTGCGAGCAGATCGCGATGTCGACACTCTTCGAGGCTATCGGCAGCGCGAGCGCGTCCGCGCAGATCGGAATGAGCCCGCTCGCGTGCGCTTCGCGAAGCAGCGATGCGCTCGTATCGATGCCAAAGGTGGTGATCGTCACGCCCCGTGTGCGCCAACACTGCGCCGCGAGCGAAGGGATATCCCCGATCCCGGTGCCCACGTCCAAGAGCGACACGTCGCGCGCCGCGCTCCCATCGAGCACCAGAGCGAGCTCGGCCCGTACGGCCCTCGAGCCGCCGAACATCGTGTTCGAGCGAGCGACATCGGCGAGCGAGCGCGCACGGAGCGCATCGTCGACGTGGGGATCATCGAGGATTTCAAAGCCACGCTTGCGTGACGGTGTGAGAAGCGATGACATGCGCCGCTCAGCGCTCGAGCGTCGCGTAGCCACCGCGATAGTAGAGCAACGGACTCCCTTCGCGGGTCGCGGATGCGATGACCGCGCCGATGACGATCGTGTGATCGCCCGCCGGATGCCGGCTCTGCAGCTCGCATTCGACCACCGCCAGGCAGTCCTCGATGATCGGTGCACCGGTGGTCCCCCGCGTGAAACCAACGCCGTCGAAGCGATCCGGATACTCCTCGGCGAAGCGCCGTGCGATCTCTTCCTGTCCCGCCTCCAGAATGTTGACCGCGAATCGCGACGCCGTATTCCCGACGGCGAGCACGCCGTGCAGCGATGCGCTCTTCTCGATGCAGATGAGCACGAGCGGAGGTTCGAGGCTCAGCGAGCAGAAGGCGCTGACTGTCATGCCATGGTCGTATTGCCGGTCGTCGCGGACGGTGACGACGGTGACGCCGCTGGGAAATCGGCCGAGTACGCTTCGGAAGGTGGCGGAATCGATGGTGGAGATCGGCATGACTACGGTGAAAGTGGAATCGGCTCGTTTCGGGACCTGGATACGTTGCCGAAGACGAGCCGCGCCAGATAGCCCGGCCGAAGCACTTCGCGCGCCGGAACGAAATCTCCGGCGACGCCAACGAACAGGTCCGCCATGGCAGGGCTGGCTTCGAGTGTCGCCGCAACTCTGTTGAGCAGCGCTGGAGCGCCTACCGCGAGCGCGACGAGCCGCTCGATTGCCCATTTCCCCCGAAACTCTCTTCGGCGCGCGCGATCGTACGCGCGTAGCGCAGCGTCCCCATCGCGCGGACGCTTCGCCGCGAGTGCCTCCAGCGCATAGGGTGCGAGCAGCTCGCCCCCTCGAAGCGCCGCGTAGATCCCTTCGCCGGTGAACGGGTCGAAGAAGTCCGCCGCATCCCCCACGAGCGCCACCCCTCGGCCCCACGCCCGCGACGCATGGACCGCGAACGGTCCGGTGACGCGCACCGGTGTCGCGCGCGCCGCGTGCGCCATGCGCTGCGCGATGTGTGGATGCGCGGCGATCCATCGCTCGAGAAACCCCGCGGGATCGCCGGACACGTTGCCCTTCACGGTCGCGCGCGGAACCACCACCGCAACGTTCGTGAGACCATGCCCCACGTCCGCAAAACCGGCGTAGCCATCGCGCGCCACGTGCATCTCGCCGAAGTCCGTCATCCCCTCGACGTCGCGATAGTGTCCGATGAAGGCGAGCCGGCGCGGGCCGATCGCGTGGCGCGCCACGCCGATGCGGCGCGCGACCACCGATCGCAGCCCGTCCGCGCCGATCACCAGCCGCGCTTTGATCTCGATCTCGCCGCCGCCGAACTGGCGCACGCGAACGCCGCACAGCGCGCCGCGGGAATCTCTTAGTAGTGAGATAACTCGCTGTCCCTCCCGCACCTGCGCCCCGGCCGCGCGCGCTCTCTCGAGGAGGATCGAGTCGAGCACGGGGCGGCGTAACGCGAGACCGCGATCGCGGAACGCGCGAAAGCCGTGCTGCGCGGCGAACTCACCCCGAATGTGCGCGCCGTTGCACGCGCGGATCACCATCCCTGCAAGGTGCGCGGCGCCCGCGGACTCGCAGGCCTCGAGCGCGCCCATCTCGGACAGAATCCGAGATGCCTCAGGACTGAGATATTCAGCACACGGCTTCTCACGGGGAAAACGCGCCCGGTCGAGCACCGTGACGCTCGCGCCCTCGCGCGCGAGGTGCCAAGCGGAGGAGCTTCCCGCCGGCCCCGCGCCCACCACGAGCACGTCGATGTCAGCGGTCATCGTTGCTCACGAGTCGCTCACGACAGCGAGCGGCTGAGCCGCTGGAACACGCCCATGTAGCGCCAGTGCGGACGCGGCAGGCGAAGCGCCGATGCGAGGCGCGTGAGATATGGCAGCAGCGGCGAGCGCGAGTCCGCGGAGAACATGAAGCGCGGATAGCGCGCCGCGAACTCGCGGAGCCGCGCGAGCGTCGCGTCCATCTGCATCTGCTCGGAGAAATAGAACTTCGGCACGAGCAAAGGGTCGCCGCGCGGCACCACGCCCTCATCCATCGCGATGTTGTGCAGCGTCGTTCCGGGATACACGCGAAGTCCCACGGTGAGATACACGGCATCGCCCCGATCCATGCGCCACGCCGCGAACTTCAGCGTCTCGTCGAGCGTGGCCGGCGTCTCTCCCGGTCCGCCGATCAGGAAGATCCACAGCACGCCCATCCCGGCGCGCTCCACGTTCTCGGCGACCTTCCGAAGCTGCACGACGTCGAAGCCCTTCTGCAGCTTCTCGAGCACCGGATCGCTCGCACTCTCCGCCGTGATCCCCAGCCACTTGAAGCCCGCATGGCGCATGGCCGAGAGGAGCTCGGGCTGCGCGGTGGCTGGGGTGAAGTTCGTGGTGTCGAGATGCACGCGCAGCTTGCGGCGCGCGATCGCCTCGCACACGGCGAGCGCGTGTCGCGGCGGCGCGTTGAACGTGGAGTCGACGAACTCGAAGTGACGGATGTGCGCGTCGGTCGCGAGCTCCGCGATCTCGTCCGCCACGCGCTCGGGCTCGCGCAGGCGATAGCCCCACCCTTCGACATTGAGATACGTGCAGTAGATGCACTTGAAGACGCAGCCGCGCTTCGTCTGGATCGGTACCGTGCCGCCGCGACGCTCGTAGCGCTTGAGATCGAGCCAGCGATGCATGTGCACGGCCGGCAGCGAATCGAGCGCGCCCTCGCCGCCCGGCGGCGTGAGCACGCGGCGTCCATCGACGCGCCGCACCACGCCCGGGATCGGGCCGGGCGCGCGTCCCGCCGCGAGCTCGGCGATGAGCGCGGGCGTCGCGCGCTCGCCGTCGCCCGCCACAGCGTGCTCGACGCCCAGCTCGTCCGATAGCGCCTCGGGCGCGACGCCGAACGCCGCGCCACCCGCGATCACCTGCGCCCGTGGCGCGCTCGCGCGCAGCGTGTCGAGCAGCGCCGCCGCTGCCGGCGTGTAGTGCTCGAGCGCCACGAGATCGCTGTTGTCGATGTTGCGCACGGAGAGACCGATCACGTCGGGCGCGAAGGAGCGCGCGCTCTCGCGTGCGGCGCCGTGCGGATCGCGCGCGAAGCACAGGTCGAGCACACGCACGTCGTGTCCCTCGTGCTCGAGTGCCGCGGCGACGCACGCCACCCCGTTCGGAACCACGGGCATGGGCTGCCGCTCGCGATTCGCGCTCACGAGGAGCACGCGCGGCCGCGTGCTCATGATCTTGTCATCATGCGAACATCTCGTACGCGCCGGCTGCGACGAGCGATCCAACGAGTGTGCAGGCGGCATTGATGCCGTCGTTGTTCAGCCATCCGATTCCCCCCGCCTGCTCCGTTTGCGTACCGCAGTCGTGTACGAGTCGCTCCGTCGAGCGCTCACACCGAGCGCAGTAGCGACGCGACTGCCAGAGCGCTCCGCCGATCGAATCGACGAGTGCGCCAGCGAGTCCGCCGAGTGATACAGCCAGAGTGACGTACACGTTCCGATGCACCAACCACGCCGCAAGCGAGATGAACAGCGCGCCGGCGACTGTCGCCGCGATCCCGGCCGCGCTCACGCCTCCCGATGTGCCCGTGGGGACGGGTCGCCACGTCGTAATCATGCGTGGCAAGGATCTCGACAGCATGCCGATCTCCGTTCCCCACGTGTCCGCAGCGGAGGATGCCAGCGCGCCCGCGCCCGCGGCGAGCCACAGCACGGACGGCTGCCAGAGCTGGAGGAGCGCGGCCACCGCGTAAACGGCGCCATTGGACAGCACCTGGGCAGCATCGCGTGCGCCCGCCTTCTCGACGACGCCCCCGCAGCGCTGCGCCTTGAGCGACGCTCCCGTGCGGCTCAGCAGGGACGAGGAAACGAAGTAGACGATGAGCAGCCCGCCCCACCCCCAACCGGCGGCGATCGCAACCGTACCTATGAAAAAGGCCGCCACAGCGCCGGAGCGACTGAGCGACCCCGCGCGCCACGCGGCAGCGGCTATTGCGGCCGCGACCAGCGCGCCGGCCGCGGCTCGAGCGATCACTCCTCCGAGCGAGCGACCTCTTCGTTCATCAGCGCCGCCAGAATCTTTCGCCGGAGCGAGGGCGGCGCCTTCTCGATAGCGACCCGTTTCTCCATGAACCGGAGAAATACCCGCTCGTACTCGAAGTGCGGAAAGCACCCACGGCACTCGGCCAGGTGCGCGCGAATCTGCTCATCCACGTCAGGGGTGAGCTCACCGTCGAGAAACTCATAGAGCTTCTCCATGGTACGTTGACAGGGCGATTGGTCGCCTGAAGAACAATTCATCATGGACGGCTCGTGCAGAATACTGGCGCGCGAATCGCGCGTATCAAGTCGCGGAGCAAATCCCGGTTGCGGAAGCGCCTCCGGCTGCTGTGGGGTGAAGCCCCGGCGGGGCGCCGAGGTTCCCGATGGCTTCTTGAAGGGACCCCGCCCGGAGATTACCTTCTTCCCAGCCCTCCGTCGCCCCTTCCCAACACATGTCTACGACCGTCGACGCGCTCCTCCCGCTAAGCTTTCTCGAGGCGGTGCGCAACGTCGATAGCCCCGATGGCGATCTCGATGCGGAGTTCGTGCCCGAGCTCCGCAACAAACGCCTCGGCCTGAGTGATACCGTCTACGCGCAGATCAGGCGCTACACGGATGCTGCGCGCCGCAAGGAACGTCCGGTCTTCGACGAGGCGGTTGGCCTGGCCCGTCTGATCGGCCGCCGACCCGACGCCGAGGCCGTGTTTCGCGCGGCCGGCCGCTATCTGGCGATGCAGACGTATCTCAGCATTCCTGCGGCAACTCGCCAGATGATCAGCGTTCTTCCGTCGATTCTGTCGCGACCGATCGCGCTTCGTCACGTCCAGCGCATTGCCTCGCGCTTTCTGAATGGAAAGGTTCGTCGCAGCGGCTCCTATCTCACCCTCGAGGTGACACGCTCCGCCACCCTCGACAGCGCGCCGCGAGGCGCGGGGTGTGCCTACTACGAAGCCGTGCTCCAGGAGCTTCTGCGGCTGCTTGGCGCCAGCGGTGGGGCCGTGGATCACGTGCGATGCGCGGGGAAGGGTGAGGGGATGTGCGAGTGGCGCGCCGAGTGGCGTTCGATCGGTCACTGAGACCCGAACAAAATCCATGCTGACTCCGAAAACACTGCCCGACCTGCAGCGCGCGCTCGCCGACGCGAACCTGGACGGCTGGCTGCTCTTCGATTTTCAGGGTACGAATCCGATCGCGACCGGTGCGCTGGCCCTCGACGGCTTCGTGACGCGCCGGGTGTTCGCGTATGTCCCGCGAGAGGGCGTGCCCGTAGCCGTGACGCACGATATCGAGCAGGGGCCGTGGCATCGCTGGCCGAAGCAGTGGAAGCGAACGCACTACAGCAGCTGGAAGGTGCTCGAGCAGACACTCGCCTCGATCGTGCAGGGCAAGCGCGTGGCGATGGAGTACTCGCCGGGCGACGCGGTGCCCTATCTCGATCGCGTGCCGGGCGGCGTGCTCGAGATGGTGCGAGCGGCCGGCGCGGAGATCGTGTCGTCGGGGGCGCTGGTCTCGCGCTTCTACGCCATGTGGACGGACGTGCAGCTCGCGTCGCACAAGCGCGCGGCCAGAATCGTCGCCTCGACTGCGCGCGCGGCATTCGAGGAGGCGGGGAAGCGGAGCCGCACGAACGATCCGATCACCGAGTACGAGCTGCAGCAGTGGATCGTAAAGCGATTCAAGGATGCGGGGCTCGAGTTCGAGCACGATCCGATCGTCGCCGTGAACGAGGATGCCGCGAACCCGCACTTCGGACCCACGGAAGACAATCCGCGACCGATTCGTCGCGGAGATCTCCTGCTGATCGATCTCTGGGCGCGCGAGCACGAGGGGATCTACGCCGACCAGACGTGGATGGGATCGATCGGGGAACCGACGCCGCGCATGCTCGAGGTGTGGACCGCCGTTCGCGACGCGCGAGACGCGGCGATCGCGCTGCTTCGCGAGAAGATTCCGAAGGGTGCGGCGCTGCGCGGCGCCGAGGTGGACGACGCCGCGCGCAACGTGCTGACGGCGCGAGGATTCGGCGAGCAGTTCGTGCATCGCACCGGCCACTCGATCGACTCGCGCCAGCTGCACGGCGCCGGCCCGCACATCGACAACTTCGAATCGCGCGAAGTGCGCGAGCTGATCCCGGGGCTGGGATTCTCGATCGAGCCGGGCGCCTATCTGAGCGGCGAGCTCGGGGTGAGGGCAGAGGTGAACGCGTTCATCGCGCCGGGCGAGGTGATCATCACGCCTGAGGATTACCAGCACGATCTGATCGTGGTGTGATGCGGCATCGCGTGGCGATCGCGAATATGGGCATGGCGTGCTCCGCGATCGTTTTCGCGAGCGCGGCGGGAGCTCAGGGCAAGGCAGCAAGGCCATCCGCCGAGACGCAATCGGTCACCGCGATCGTGCATCACTTCTTCGCTGACTCGCTATTGCCGGAC
>DASXQD010000434.1:0-1963 GCA_036493195.1 Gemmatimonadaceae bacterium
TCGCCCGGCCAAAGCGCCAGGTGTAGATCACGAAGCACCGACACGCGCGCCGAGCATCCGGCGGCGCCCGCGCGAAAGCTTTTCGCCAGCGAGGTAATCGAAAGCGTGATCACGAGCGGTGCTCGCGCGCCCGCGCGCCAATGCGCGCACGCGGACGCGCGACCCTCACAGCGACTCCGAGCGCTCGCGCGCGCGGAGCTGCAGCGCCGCCCCGATGATCATGAGCCCCGCAGCGCCGGCGAGCGTGTAGCTCTGCGCCACCGGTGAGCTTCGGACCCACATGAACGTCGCGACCACGAGGAAGGAGCTGATCGCCACGCACAACGGAAAGACGGCTGCCCGCATTCCACCGTGGCTCGAGACCAATGCCAGTACGCCGGTCACGAGGAACGAAACACACGACAGCGTGCCGAACACGATTGCAACGAGCTCGAACCTGGGCTCGAGAGCGTGAAGGTGCGCAATTCCCCACGGCGTCAGGAGTGCGAGGCTCACCGCGATCACGAGCCACATCAGTCCACTCTGCACGCGTTGGCGGGCTGCTGCTCGAGGCATGCGGCTCTCCGAATCAGAGGGTGAATGGAGTGGTGCAGTGCGCAGCGTACGAACCCTGGAGACAATCGTCATTGCCGCCTCCAGAGCCGCCAGTGCCGCCTCCCGATCCGAAGCCGCCCGAGCCGCCGAAGCCGCCCGAGGCGAGGCTGTCGTTCGCAATCATGCAATCGATCAGCAGATCCTCCATTGCGGCCGCCGTTCCCAGTGCTCCAATGAACACCGTCAAGAGAGCGGGGGTCAACTCGGGGGCGGCGGTGATGGCGGCCGCAGAACCGCTGAGCAGTGCTGCCGCGACGGCGTAATGGAGCCATTGCTGTCTGCACTCATAGAAGTAGAATCCCTGTGCCGTGGCATCCTGTGGCGCGAAGCCGAATGCCAGCGCGTACGCGACGCTGCCGAGCGTTCGCTGCAAGGGACTCGCGCCGGGAGCGTGCTCGAGTCGCACGGGTTGAACAGGGCCCGGATTGGGCGAGGTCTTCGGAATGGTGGTTGAAATGGTGTAGGTGCCTACCAGCGTTCCGTTGCGCACGGACTGCACGTAGCTCCGGGTGCGAAGGTATCCCGTTGAGATCTTCAGCCATGAGTATGCGCTGGTGCTCACGAGCGCTCCGTCGGTGTAGTGCTGCATGGCCGCCGGCGGACCACCGCCGGTGCGATACAGCAGCACGATCTTGTGCACGTGCTTGAGGCTGTCCGTGAACGTCCAGCTGCCGGCGCCCGCAGTCGACGCGACACCCGGGTCGTACGAGCCTACCAGCATCGCGCTGCTCGTCACGGTGCCCCCAACGATCGATGCGCTCACTCCATTCGGCATTGATGCAGCGGGGACAGGCTCCAGGCGATGGGTTCTCGGGTTGACGATGGCGGCGCTTGATGTCGTGACATAGCTGAGCGTTGGAGTCGCATCGCGCGGCTCCGTGAACAACCGGGATCCTCCTTCCTGATCCGCGCACGCCTCGACACTGAGCGCAGCAGCGGCAAGTGCGATGACTGCAATACGATGGTGCATGTGTGGTGCTCTCGCGTGAACCGCACCGCTCACACTGTTGACGTTTGCGTCAACCGGTCGCCGATCCGACGTGTGAGCGGCACCGACCAATGGGGATCGCCACCACGGGAGACGCGCTTCGTGCGCCGCGCGTGCGACCGGCGCGTCTCGAGAGCGCGCTACGACGGTCGATGCGAGACCAGTGCGTCATCCGGGCTGCGTTCGGCCATCGGCGCAATCACGGGCGCCACGACGTGCTCGATTCGCAGGTGCTGGGTCTGGACGACACGCGGCGGCGTGGCGTCCTGTGTACGGCGGGAGTATGGGGAGGGCGCAACCGCCGTCCGACATCGTTCGAGCGCGCACCGGATCAGACCGGCGCGCGCTCCAGACCTTCCTACTTCCGCTTCGCCGCCACCT
>DASXQD010000435.1:0-1579 GCA_036493195.1 Gemmatimonadaceae bacterium
ACGCCCTTCGGATACAGCGCGAGAGACGGACTCTGCTCGGCTTGTCGTAGCATCGCCAGCGCGAGCGGACGATCGCCGAGCAACGCGGCGAGCCACGCCAGAACTTCGTACTGGGTGCGCCTCACATAAGGCGACTGGTTCGGATCGTATGCGATGCGCATCTCCACTCGCCAGGCGGAATCCGCGAGCGCCTGCGCGCGGGGGTAAATTCCGCGAGACGCGAACAGCTCGGCCTTCTCGGCGTAGAAGTTCACGCTATCGAGCGCGGATCCGGGCGAGAACGACGCAAGAGTACCGGTGGCGAGCTCATTCTGGAGCGCCTCGTCACCATTCCGCATGAGATCGCCATCGGAAGCACCCAGTCTACCTCCGCGAGCTCGGAGCTCTTGCACCGCTCGCGTGACACCAGCCCTGTCACCGAGCTTTTCAGCGAGAGTCGCGGCATCGAAGATTGGGCCAAGAGCCGCCGGATCGAGCAATCGCTCCCGCGCCACAAAATCCGCCGCATCGCTGTACCGCCGGAGCGCGAGAGCAGTATTGAAGCTGGTAGTGAGCACCGATTTGGATGCGGGCGCCAAAGGAAGTACGCGCTTCACGGCCTCCCACGCCGCGGCCGAGTCGCCGACATACTGGAGTGCGCGCTGTTCGTAGCCGAGAAGCTCGATATTCGAGGGGTTCTCTCGCACCGCACGCCTGAGAATGACGAGAGCCTCGGAGGGCCGGCCGAGCCCGCGAAACGCCACGGTTGCGACGGCATTCGGCTGGGTTGGATCCAACGCCAGAGCCTGCTGCGCGAGGGCAGAAGCCGAGTCGAGCATCCTCGTCCCGCCCGAATAGGACATTGTAGCCGTCGTTTGCGCCGCGAGACCGAGAGCATCGGCGTAACGCGGATCCAGCCGATACGCGCGCTCGAACTGACGCAATGCTTTTTGGTACTCTGAATACGACGCCGTCGTATTCTCCTCGCTGATGCGCTTGCCTCGGATGACAGCGGCGAATGCTCCCGTATCTTCCGTCGCGCGCATCGCCATCGTCGTGCGCTCGCGCGCGCCAATCGCGACATCCAACGCCTCGGCAACCCTCCTCGCGACGCTTGCCTGGATGGTGAAGGGGTCGGAGGGCGACACGATCTCCGGCTCGCCCGCCCAGTGCGTCGTGCCGTCGGACACGCGTATGAGCGTCGGGCTCACCCGCACCAGCGGCTCACCGTCGGCGCCCTTCGCCCAGCGAACGGATGCCTGCAGGACGAAATCGGCGCCGAGACTTTTCCCTGCCTGTTGCACAGTCGTTCCCTGGGACGCGGTGAGCGACGCAACGCTCTTCCGGTCGATGACGCTAAGTCCCCCGAGGCGCGCGAGCTTTCCAGTGACGGCATCGCGGAGTCCGTCGGCAAAGCTCGAATCGGCGTCCGGCCCTTCGGTCTCGAAGGGCAGCACCGCGATCAAGGGTTGTCGGTCTGACGCGGATCGGTTCCGCCAGACGACGGCTCCGCCGACAAACATCAGGACAACGACGAGGGTCGCGATGATCGCACCGGTGCGGCCCGAAGGGACGCTGAGATGAGGAAACCCCGAGGTCG
>DASXQD010000436.1:0-2628 GCA_036493195.1 Gemmatimonadaceae bacterium
GTCGGGCGCTGCTGCTAGTCACGTTGGCAACTCGTTCCGGTTTCGTGCATCACTCATCAACATTTTTTGATTGACGGAGACTCGATGTCGAACACACCAGAGCTGACTCAGGTCGTGCGAGAGAAGTACGGCGATGCTGCGCGCCGCGTGCTCGCGGCCGCGGAGCTTCCGCAGGCCGCCGCCAGTGCGTGCTGCGCGCCCCAGCCGGGAACGATCAACTCCTGCTGTGGCGGTGCCGCATTCGATGGGCAGACTGATCCCATAACCTCCAATCTCTACGTCAACGGAGAGATCGATGAGCTGCCCGAGGCTGCGGTGCTCGCATCACTCGGCTGCGGCAATCCGACGGCACTGGCCGAGCTCGCGCCGGGTGAGGTCGTGCTCGATCTCGGCTCGGGCGGCGGCATCGATGTCCTTCTGTCTGCGCGGCGCGTCGGACCCACCGGCAAGGCGTTTGGGCTCGATATGACCGACTCGATGCTCGAGCTCGCGCGCCGTAATCAGGCGGAGGCGGGTGTGACGAACGTCGAGTTTCTCAAGGGCGCAATCGAATCGATTCCGCTTCCGAATGCTTCGGTGGACGTGATCATCTCCAACTGCGTGATCAATCTCTCGGGCGACAAGCGGCGCGTGCTCGCAGAGGCGTTCCGCGTGCTCAAGCCGGGCGGACGGTTCGCGGTGAGCGATGTGATCGTTCGGGGCGAGGTACCAGCCGCGGTGCGCCAGAGCATGGAGCTGTGGGTGGGCTGCATCGCCGGCGCGCTCGAGGAGTCGGAGTTCGCGCGACTGCTGGAGGAAGTCGGATTCGAGCACCCGACGTTCGAGCCCACACGCTTTTACGAGGCCAGGGACGCGGCGGCCTTCCTCTCGCAGTCGGGGCTCGACGTCGAGTCCATTTCGCAGGAGATCGATGGGAAATTCCTGAGCGCCTTCGTGCGCGCGAGCAAGCCGGCGACGAGCGCCGAGCCGTGCTGCGCACCGGGCTGCTGCGCCTAGTCTCACCTGCAGGAGGCAATGACATGCCACACGCAATCGGTACTCCCACGCTTCGTCCCGCCCGCGACGAGGATCTTGGCTCGGTGAAACAGCTCCTCACGGCGAGCGGGCTGCCGGTGGACGGAGTCGCGGATGCGCTCTGCACGTTCATTGTCGCCGAGAGTGACGGACAGATCGTGGGCGTGGTGGGTCTCGAGATCTGCTGCGAGCACGCGCTGCTGCGCTCCACTGCGGTCGCTCCCGAGTGGCGCGATCGCGGGCTCGGACGCCAGCTCGTCGAGCGGATCATCGCGGAGGCCGAGGCGCGAAACATCAGCGCACTCTACCTGCTGACGACGACGGCCGAGCGATACTTTCCGACCTTCGGCTTCGTGAAGACGACGCGCGACGCAGTGCCCGAGCCCGTTCGGCGCACGGGCGAGTTCGTGAGCGCGTGTCCCGCGAGCGCGACGGTCATGTGCCTGGAGCTTGGCGAGCACGCGTGACGCATTACGCTCTCATCTCCGATGTACACGCGAATCTCCCCGCGCTGGATGCAGTGCTCGCCGACATCGCAGCGCGCGCGGACATCGATGCCACGTATCATCTGGGTGACCTCGTGGGCTACGCGCCGTGGCCGAACGAGACCGTGCAGCGAATTCTCGCTGCGCGAATACCCGGCATCGCGGGGAACTATGACTCCACAGTTGGACTGAGCTACAAGCATTGCGGCTGCAAGTACGAGGATCCAAGGCAGGCCGAGCTCGCGCATCTCTCTTTCGAATGGACGAAGCAGCACGTGTCGCCCGAGGTGAGGCGTGTGCTCGCGTCGCTGCCGTTTCGCATCGACCTCCGCCCACTCGGCGGGCACATGTCCGGCCCCGCGGTGATCCTGGTGCACGGCGCGCCGACGCTCAACACGCTCTATCTCACGGAGGATCGCCCGGACACGTTCCTGTCGCGCATGGCGGAGATCGCGGACGCAAAGGCGGGCGACGTGCTGTGCTTCGGACACACGCATCTGCCATGGCATCGCACCATCGAGGGGATTCGCTTCGTAAACACCGGCAGTGTCGGCCGGCCGAAGGATGGAGACTGGCGCGCAGGCTACGTGATCCTCGGCGTGGACGAGTCGAACGTGAGTGTCGACTTCGTACGCGTCGAGTACGATCTGAATGCGGCGACTCGAGCAATCAGGGAGAGCGATCTTCCGAATGAGTTTGCCGACTATCTCGCGGCCGGCGGCACGCTCGCACCGACGGCAAGCGAACAAGATGGAGAAGCTGGATGACTGATACGCGACGCCTGATGGCGGAGTCGATAGGCACCTTCTTTCTCGTGCTCATCGGGCCCGGCGCGGTGATGGTGAATTCAGCGTCACACGGCTCCATTTCACATGCCGGCGTCGCACTCGCGTTCGCGTTCGTCGTCACTGCCATGGTCGTCGCGCTGGGACAGATCTCGGGCGCGCACATCAATCCCGCGGTGACGATTGGATTCTGGTCCGTGCACCGATTCCCCGCGCGCGATGTGATTCCCTACGTATTCGCGCAATGTCTCGGCGCGATCGCAGCGTCCGTGGTTCTGCGCGCCGTGATCGGCGCCACGGGGCGCATGGGCGCGACGGAGCCGGCGCGTGCGATGGGAATCGGG
>DASXQD010000437.1:0-1811 GCA_036493195.1 Gemmatimonadaceae bacterium
GCCTCAGCGTCCCTCTCCAATTCCGTCGCCGCGACTGGCGGACCTGGCCTGCCGGCGGACTTCCCTCTCGCGCCCGGTGTTGGCGCGTGTCATCCGATCGTGATCAAACACGAGGTCATCTGTGACTGGCACGGTGTCGACACGCGTGCGGTCTATGCCTTCTATCACGATGCGCTGCCGAAGGCGGGTTATACACTGGATGGTGGTGCGAGGGACACGATGGATCTCTCTGCACCACACGAGCCCGGGCAGCTCTCGTTCAAGAAGGGAAAGGTCACGGGTGCGATCCTCGTGATCGACAGTGATCTCAAGATCGAGGTGATCACGCCGCCGTGATCGCATACGGGAATGTGAAACGACGTGAGCACTCGGCTCGCGCACCGTCGCACTCCCAGCACACTCGCTCGCGCCCTCAGGGCGCGATGCCCACCGTCGCCCTCGGCTGCTTGTACGTGAACCGCTTCCCCTCGTAGTTGCGGAAGACCACTTCGTCATCGGTGATCTCTTCCACGTACTCGGGGAGGAGCGGCACCTTGCCACCGCCGCCCGGAGCGTCGATGACGAAGTGCGGCACCGCGAGCCCCGATGTCCATCCGCGAAGCGCCTGGATAATCTCCAGTCCGGTCTGCACCATCGTGCGGAAATGCTCGCCGCCGGCAACCTGGTCCGCCATGTAGATGTAGTACGGACGCACGCGCGCCTTCAGCAGCTCGTGCATCAGCTTCATCATCACCTTCGGATCGTCGTTCACGCCCTTGAGCAGCACGGTCTGACAGCCGAGCACCACGCCGGCGCGTGAGAGCCGGTCGAGCGATGCGACCGCCGCCGGCGTGAGCTCGCTGGGGTGGTTGAAGTGCGTGTTCATGTAGATCGGATGGTACTTCTGCACCATGTCACAGAACTCGGGCGTGATCCGCTCGGGCAGGTGCGACGTGATGCGGCTGCCGATCCGGATGATCTCCACGTGCGGAATCTCGCGCAGCTTCTGCAGAATGTATTCGATGCGGCGGTCGGAAAGCATCATCGGGTCGCCGCCCGAGAGAATGATGTCGCGAATCTCCGTGTGCTCGCGGATGTAGGCGAAGGCCGAGTCGTACTGGTTGAGCGGGATCTTCTCCGGATCTCCAACCTTCCGGCGACGCGTGCAGAAGCGGCAGTACGACGCACAGACCGGGCTCACCAGAAAGAGCGCGCGGTCCGGATAGCGGTGCGTGATGTTGGGTACCGGCGAGTCGCCGTCCTCGTCGAGCGAGTCGACCACGCCGTCCACGATCTCGAGCTCGCGAATCGTCGGCACGTACTGGTTCCACATCGGATCGCCGACTTCCTTGATCTGCTCGAGCGCCGCCGGCGTGATGCGCACCTGGAACGCATCGAACGCCGGTCGAAGCGCCTCGACGTCGATCACGTCATGGCCGAACTTCTCCCCCAGCTTCTCGAGCGTGTCCACGCTACCGTCGCGCAGAATCTTCTGCCATTCACTCATGGCGTGCCTCCTCGCCGGCGCGAACCGCCAGCAGCTTCGAGAAAATCACCCGGTCATCATCCACTGCATAAAACCCGCGCACGCGTGCGCGTTCCACGTATCCGCCGCGCGCGTAGAAGTCGCGCGTGGTCGCGTACGATGCGCGCGAGGACGTTTCCGCCACGAGCAGCCGGGCGCCGCGTCCGCGCAGCAGCTCCTCCACCGCGTGCATCAGCGTGCTGCCATAGCCGCCGCCCTGCGCTCGCGGATCCACGGCGATCCAGTATAGATCGTAGCCGGCATCGGTGCCCGGCGTTGGTCCCCAGCACGCGTAGCCCTGCAATTT
>DASXQD010000438.1:0-1917 GCA_036493195.1 Gemmatimonadaceae bacterium
GAGAACCTGCACTGGACCGATCCGTCGTCGCTCGAACTGCTTCACTTCATCGCCCGTCAGCTTGGCACTGCGCGAATCACGATTCTGTGCACGTACAGCTCTGCGGACCGTGAGAACAGTCAGGTGCTTCGGGCCGCCGAGCGCTCGCTCGTCGACGTCGGCTTGGCTACCACCCAGCAACTTGCAGGACTTCCTCCAGCGGCCATGACGGAACTGTTGCGCCGAGTGTTCGGCACCACCGAAGACACCGTGCGCGAGTTCGCAGCAATGCTGTTCGGCTCGACACGTGGCAATCCGCTGTTCGTCGAGCAGACGATCAAGTCCCTCGTGGTCTCCGGCAGACTACGCCAGCGTGACGGCAGCTGGCATGGTTGGGAGCTAGAAGACCTGCAGCTACCCGAATATATCCGCGATCTCTTCCTCGCTCGCTATCATCGACTCACGCCTTCCGCGCGCGCTGTAGCGGAGCTGTCGGCGGTCATAGGGGTGCGCGTCTCGCACGATCTTCTTCGCGCTGTATGCGAGCTGCCAACGGACGAGCTACTCACAGCCATTTCGGAGCTGCGTCGTGCCGACGTTCTGGTCGAGTCGACGGATGCAGCAGAGATCGTATACGACTTCACCCATCCACTCCTGCGTGAGACGGTACACGGCGAGCTCGGACACGCGCGTGCGCGCATGCTGCACGGGCGAGTGGCGCAGTGCATGGAGAAGTTCTATGGCTCTGCCGCACTCATCCATGCGAGCGAGCTCGCCTATCATTTCGTTCGCTCGGATGCCCGCGAGCTCGATCAAAAGGCGATTGCCTTCCTGCGGGCGGCCGGCGATCACGCAGCACGCCGGCATGCGTATCGCGAAGCCGCGAGCTACCTGCAGACCGCCTTCGAGCTTTCGCAGCGGGTCGAGGTCGACAACGGTCTCCGTGCGGATCTCATCGGCGAGCTTGCACTCGCTAAGCAGCACAGCGGCGATTATCGGAGCGCGCTCACCCTCTGGGAACAGGCGCAGCGCGAGGCGAGTGGCGCTCGTGAGCTTTCCAGACTCGCCGCAATCGAGCGTCGCCTCGGGAATCTCTACTACCTCCAGAGCCGATTCGTCGAAGCGCTCGCACATTACGACATGGGCATTGCCGCGGCCGAGCGATCGCACGATGACCTCGCGCTCGCACGATTGCTGACGTCCAAGACTGCGAGCCTCGAAGCGATCGGCGACACCAAGGCGCAAGGCAAGGCGCTCGCAGACGCGTTGGAGATCGCCGAGCGCAGGCACGACACGAAGCTGCTCGCACGCGCTCACCGCGCCTCAGCGCTGTTCTACATATGGACCGGCGGAGCGACGGAAGCGGCATCGCACGCGGTGCATGCACTGGACTTTGCGCGCGCCAGCGGGGAGCCGGCGGAGGCCTGGTCCGCGCACTGGGCCCTCGCCGTATTGTCCGCAGTCACCGGGGATGTGACCGCGACGAAGCACCACTTCGTCGAGGCACGGCGCATCGCCGACGAGCTCCATTCACCCGTACTTCATCTGCGAGTCGATGAGATCGAGATCGAGTACAAGAGCGCCACGGGAGACTGGAATTCCGCTGTGGAGCAGGCTGCACGAAGTATCGCGCTCGCCCGCGCGCTCGAGCAGCGACTGCTGCTCCCTCGTCTGCTGGTTTACACGGGCATACTCAGCCTGGGACGCGGGCGCGTCAGCGAAGGGAAGGAGCATCTCGACGAAGCCTGGGCCCTCTCGGGCGCGGCGAATCCCGACGATCGTTCGGGTGACGTGCACACGCTCGTACGCGCGTATGCTGGCATGGCGATCTATTATCTCACGATTCGCGACTACGATGAGGTGATGCGCTGCGGTCTCATCGGACTCAAGATTGCCGACCGATCGGGCTATGCTCCATGGACCGTCCAACGGTTGCTC
>DASXQD010000439.1:0-3995 GCA_036493195.1 Gemmatimonadaceae bacterium
TAGAGCCCCGTGAGGCCGTCCGTGATCGCCATTTCGGAGATCCGGTCCTGCAGCGCTTTCACGCGCAGCGCCGCGCCCATGCGCGCCTGCAGCTCCGCGTAGTTGATCGGTTTGGTGACGTAGTCGTCCGCGCCCGAATCGAGCCCCACGACCTTGCTCTGTGTGGAGTCGAGCGCGGTCTGCATGATGATGGGAATGAACGGCAGCGACTTGTTCGCCTTGATGCGTCGGGCGACCTCGTTCCCATCCATGTGCGGCATCATGACATCGAGCAGGATCAGATCCGGTGGCGTCTCGGCAACCATTTTGAGTGCGGTCTCGCCGTCAGCCGCGCACGCCGTGCGGTAGCCGAGCGCTTTGAGTCTTGCCGCGAGCACCTCGACGTTGTCCGGGTGGTCGTCTACGATCAGAACGAGTCGTGAGTTGCCCTGCTCAGTGTCCATTTCCTTTACCAATGAACTTCTCGACCTCGCTCACGACGGCTTTTGGCTCGCAGGGCTTCGCGAGATAGCTGTCGCAGCCCACCTCCATCGCCTTTTCGCGATCGGAGGCGAGCGCATGCGCCGTGAGCGCGATGATCGGGATGCCGCGGGTCTCGGGATCGCGCTTGAGAACCTGCGTTGCCTCCCAACCATCGATCACCGGGATCGAGATGTCCATCAGGATCAGGTCGGGACGCTCGTTGCGTGCCTTGGCGATGCCCTCCTCGCCGTTGAGCGCCTCCATGACGACATATCCGAAGTGCTGCAGGATGGTCGAGTAGACGATGCGGTTGTCCTCGTTGTCTTCAACCAGCAGTACGGTCTTACCACCTATGCTCATTCGTCTCCTCACCCCGCAGGGTTCCCTGGCCGCGGCCCGGGAGAGGGGAAACCGGATTTGGTGCGGCGCCTGGAATTGAGGCCCGAAGCGTGCACACGTCGACTAGACCCGGATGCTAAGCAACGAACATTCACTTTGCGCACGGGTTGGTACAGGTGGAGCAGTGGTCCGCAATTTTCTTACCATCGGTGGGGCAAGGGTAAGCCCCGGCACAGGAGCATCATATGGCACGTACATCGGAATATTCGAGCAGCCGTCCTTCCAGCACGGGCTCGCGGTCACGGACGTCCGATCCGGATTCGAGCGATTCGATGGATTCAATGACCTCGGCACGGCCGAGTGGCAGGAGCTACTCGGAGGACATGCAGTGGAGGCATGCCGCGATCTTCGGCGCAGGCGTAGCGCTTGGAGCGCTGCTCGGTGCGGGGGCCGCGCTGCTCTACGCGCCGCAGACCGGTGAGGAAGCCCGCGAGATACTGAGCGAGCGCGCGCAACGCTTCGGCGGCCGCATCGGCGAGCGACTGGATGACGCGCGTGGCGATCTCGGCTGGTACATGCGCCGTGGGCGTCGCAAGCTCCGCCGCGGCGCGTCACGCGGTCGCTGGGCGAGCGAGGACCTGGCAGATCGGATTCGCAGAGGCTGGTAGCGCGCGAGGCGCTACCAGCCAGGGACGTGGCTACTTGAGCTTCGCCAGCTCGTCCTGTGCTTCCTTCTTGTAGTGCGCGTCGTTGAAGTCGGTAATCGGTCCATCGATCACCGCCTGAAACTGTTCCTTCGCCTTCTCCTTGTCGCCAGGCTTGTTGCGGTCGCGATAGACCTCGCCCAGATCGAGATGGTGCGTGATGCGGTTCGGGTCGAGCTGCACCGCACGCTCCATGTAGCGCACCGCCTCGGCCCAACTGGCGGTGCCGAACACGTCGCCTCCAAGGAAGTTCTTGGCCATGAAGCGCGAGAAGCCGCTCAGGCGCATGATCTCCGCGTTCCATCGGCCCATCACGTGATTGGCGCCCGCGTGCAGTGAGTCGAGACGCAGACACTCGAGTGCCGCGGTGCGAACATCCTTCGCGTAGCGCACGCGCTCCTTCTTGCCCACGGAGAGTGCGACTCGTCCCACCGCGCGCGCGACGGAGAAGTACGCCTCCGGATCCGACGGCTTCATCGCCACAGCCTTCGTGGCGAGATCCTTCGCTTCGCCGTAGTAGTCCTTCTGCTTGTCCTTGTCTGGCTCGTACTCGCCCAGATCGACGAGCGTGCGCGAGGCCTTCCAGTACGCTTCCTCATCCGACGAATCGGCGGCGATGGCGGCTTTGTACTCTGCCAGCGCGCCGGTGGCATTGAGCGCCGTTGCATCCTTGTCTCCCGCGGCGATGTGCTCCTTGGCGGTTTGGCTCGATGCGACAGGTGCGACTGCGGCGGTCGCGAAAATGAACGTGGCGATCGTTGATGCGAGATGGCGAATGAGCATGGAAGATCCGACTTTGAGGTCGTCTCGAGCATCCGGGACGTGAGATCAGCGATCGACGTATCGACACTGCGCACTGACACAAGACATCAACAGGCATCAACGCGGGCCGACGCGACTTCGCTGGCAGAAGCTAGAGATACCCCACAACGCGGTCAATGCTCGTGCTTCTTGTGCGACAGCGTGGTTCACGGTGGTGAACGGCTTCGTTTCTGCCGCGACGGGATGAATTTCGCTGAGCTGCGTGCGCGGAAATTCCTGTGCGTTGGCGGAACGAGCGTAAGTAGCCCGCCGACGACCGGCGGAGTATCGTTTGCGGATGCTCGCCATTCGATTGATCGAGAAGAAGCGCGATGGGGGGCGGATCGAGCCGGGCGAGTGGCACGCGCTCTTGGGCGCGTACGTTGCCGGGCATGTGCCGGACTATCAGATGGCCGCATTTCTGATGGCCGCCTATCTGCGCGGACTCGATCGCGACGAAACGGCGGCGCTCACCGAATCGATGCTGCGCAGCGGCCTCGCGCTCGATCTCCGCGGAATTTCGGCTCCTCGCATCGACAAGCATTCGACGGGCGGTGTGGGCGACAAGGTGTCGCTCGTACTGGCGCCACTCGCTGCCGCGGTGGGCATCGTGGTGCCGATGATATCGGGTCGCGGACTCGGACACACCGGCGGCACGCTCGACAAGCTGGACGCGATTCCGGGCTTTCGCAGCGACCTCTCTCTCTCGCAGGCGCGCGCACAGCTCGAGCGAATCGGCTGCGTACTCCTCGGCCAGACCGGTGAGATCGCGCCGGTGGACCGAAAGCTCTACTCGCTGCGTGATGCGACGGCCACGGTGGAGTCGATTCCGCTCATCGCGGCGAGCATCATGAGCAAGAAGCTCGCGGAGGGGCTGACAGGACTCGTGCTCGACGTGAAGCGAGGCTCGGGATCATTTCTGCAGACGCTCGAGCGCGGAATCGAGCTCTCGCAGCTCATGATCTCACTGGGTGCCGCGCACGACTGCCAGGTGGTGGCACTCGTCACCGCAATGGACCGGCCGCTCGGACGCGCGTGCGGGAACGCGCTGGAAACCGAAGAGGCGATCCATGCGCTGCACGGCGAGGGTCCGCCGGATCTGATGGAGGTGACCTACGCGCTGGCGGCGGAGATGATGCTGCTCGGCGAGATGGTGACCGATCGCGCGGCGGCACGCGAGCGGCTCGAGACGGCGATCGCGAGCGGCGCGGCAGCTGCGAAGCTCAGGGAGATCGTCGAGGCGCAGGGCGGCAATCCCGCGGTGGTGGATGATCCCGCGCTCCTGCCGCAGGCGGAGGCGATCGAGCTCTTTCGCGCCGCGCGCCGAGGATTCGTGGCGCAGATCGAGCCGCGCGCGGTGGGGCGCGGAATCATCGCGCTGGGTGGCGGACGCACGACGATGGCGGACACCGTGGATCCCGGCGTCGGATTCGTGATCACCGTGAAACCGGGTGACTGGGTAGAGCCGGGCGAGCCGATCGCGAGCGTGTTCGCGAAGGACGAGGCGGGGCTGCGCGCGGGAACGGCGGCGTTGAAGGAGGCGATACGAATCAGCGATGAGGCGGAGCCGCCGCTGCCGTTGATCTCGCATCGGGTGACGGAAAGGGGCGTGGAGGTCTACTCGGGCGCGGATTGACGATCGTCGTGCGCGAGCGCACGCTACTGCGCGCGCGAAGGTCCTCGCGACAG
>DASXQD010000440.1:0-4365 GCA_036493195.1 Gemmatimonadaceae bacterium
GGCCTTGAAGCGCTTCACCTTGCCGCTTCCGGTCACCTTGAAGCGCTTCGCGGCGCCCTTGTGGGTCTTCATTTTCGGCATGTCGAATCCTTTCGGTATGGCGGCCTACTTCGGCGCCAGGATCATTGTCATGTTCTTCCCTTCCAGCTTCGCTTCCGTCTCGACCTTGCCGATGTCGGAGAGATCGCTGGACACCCGGTCGAGCACGTCCTTGCCGAGCTCCGGATGCGCGACCTGCCGCCCGCGGAACATCATCGTGACCTTCACCTTGTTTCCTTCTTCGAGAAACCGGCGGGCGTGACGCGTCTTGGTATCGAAGTCGTGATCGTCGATTCCCGGACGGTACTTCACCTCTTTGAGGTGAATGACGTGCTGCTTCTTCTTCGCGACCCGTGCCATCTTCGCCTGCTCGAACTTGAACTTGCCGTAGTCCATGATTCGGACGACCGGTGGTCGAGCGAGCGGTGCGACTTCCACCAGGTCCAACCCCTGGGCCTCTGCCTGAGCGAGCGCGGTGTCCAGCTCGAGAATGCCGAGTTGACTGCCGTCCGGCGCAATCACACGCAGCGGGCTAATGCGAATCTGGCGGTTCACGCGGACGCGCTTGGTGCTATCCTGAATGGGCGATATCTCCGACGAGGACAAAAAAAATCGCGGACACCACTCCGGAGTCCGCGACGCGCGAAGAGCACCCGCAACCGGGCGCCCATCGAACACTGAGAGACTCCTGCAGCACACCTGGCGCGCGAGCGCGAGGGCCGGAGGGTGAGAGCGAAGGTCTCGCTCTACTTACTTGATTGTCACTGAACAATTTACGGGGGATCGGACGGGGAAGTCAACACCCGCGGGGTTTCGCTTCTCCTGCTTCAGTTGCCAATCAAAGAATACCACTCTCCCTGCGCACCGCTCTCCCCGCGAGCACAGATCCGAGCTGGCAAACGCTTTCTCCGTTAGTGTCCGTTTGTGTCCGTTTGTGTCGTCTTTCCCCAGTTGCCGTTGTCGTTGCGGCCTGGCGCGCGCCATTTGAAAGGTCAACAGCCAAGGTCAACTGCTTTGGGTGAAACGACACAAACGGACACAAACGGACACAAACGGAAGAGGCGACAACATTGAGCGCACGATCATCCAATCAGCCCGTTCCAGTTACGGGGCCAGCAGGTATGTCTTTCCGTCGTGCGCCAGGCGGCCCCACGCATGCGTCGCATCGTGCTCGAAGATCAGCAGCCACTCCTCCTTCAGCGCCCGCGCGAGCATCCGCCGCTTCGTCTCGAGCGTCACGAGTGGCTCCACGTCGTAGCCCATGATCCACGGCAGCGGCAGATGCGCGTGCGTCGGCACCAGGTCACCCAGAAAGAAGGCGCGCTCGCCCTTCGACTCCAGCAGGATCCCCTGATGATACGGAACGTGCCCCGGTGTCGGTAACACGGAAATCCCCGGCACGATCTCCCGCTCCCCCTCGACCAGATCGAACAAGCCCGCCTCGGCGACCGGCGCAAAGTTGTGCTGCAGATAGCTCGCGGACGTCCGCTCGTTCGTGTGCGACGCGTACGCGAGCTCTCCCCTCTGCACCACGTATCGTGCGTTCCGAAACGTCGGTCGCACCACGCCTGCTTCATCGCGATACGTGTTGCCGCCGCCATGATCGAAATGCAGATGCGAGTCGATCAGAATGTTGATGTCATCCGGCGTGTGCCCGAGCACGGCGAGCGCATCCTCGAGCGCGGTTCGCCCATTCGCGCCGACATTCTCGATCCCGTAGATGTCGACGAACTTCGCGTTCTCCTTGTTCCCCGCTCCACAGTCGATCAGCACGAGCCCATCGTCGTGCTCCACGAGGATGCAGCGCATGCCGAGCGGGATGCGGTTGCGCTCGTCGGCGGGAATGCGGCGCTCCCAGAGCGGTTTGGGCACGACGCCGAACATGGCGCCGCCATCGAGCTTCTGTCCGCCGGCCTGGAGCGCGTGAATGCGAAAGCCACCGACCATGCGCGACTCGACGAGCGGCTGCGGCGCGCTCACGCCGTGGTGTCCTTGTCGATGGGACGCGGCATCGCGGAAGGCCTGCGCGGCCGGGGGCCCTTGGCCATGCTCACGCTCATGAAGCGCTGGAGATCATCCCAGCACCGGCAGTCGCGGCTCCGGGCCTCATCGAGCATCCGGAGCAGCACGTGCGCCGTTGCCACCGCGTCGCCAGCCGCGCGGTGCCGCGCGAGAATCTCGACGCCGTAATAGTTCGCGACGCTGTCGAGTCGCCGGCTCCGCAGCTGCGGCAGCACGCGCCGTGCGAGACGCACGGTGCACAGCCGACGGCCCGAAAGACGTTGCCCGCTCGCACGGTGCACTTCGGTTGACACGAAGCGCCAATCGAACTCCACGTTGTGCGCCACGAACACGTGCCCCGAGAGCACGCGCACGAGCTCGTCGCAGATGTCGCGGAAGCGCGGTGCATCCTTGACCATCTCCCAATTGATCTGCGTGAGGTTCGTGATCATGGGCGGGATCGGCCGCTCGGGATTCACCAGCGTCTCGAAGCGCTCGGCCACCACACCGTCGCGCACGACGATCGCCGCGATCTCCGTGATGCGGTCCCCATGCCAAGGGCTCGTGCCCGTGGTCTCGACGTCGACGACGACATACGACAGCGACGCGAGCTCATCGCGATGCGATGCCGGATCATAGATCGAGCGCTCTTCGGTGACGGCCATCGTGCTCACGGTCGGGCGCAGCGCATGCGCCTGTGGCTCGGGCGTGAGCGACCACCGGCCATCCGGTGCCCGTTCGAACTCCGGGCGCGCAGCGAACAGCGCCAACGCCATCTGCTCGGCTACGATCATCGGCGCACCGGGCATCTGGCACACGTGCTCGATCAACGCTTTCGCATCCGACGGGCCGGCTCGCAGAAACTCCATCGCCCGCTCGGACAATCGCGTCTCCGCCGGTCGTGCTGCGATGCCTTGCGAGCTCAGTCCCACGGATCTTCGCGATGGACGGGGAGCGTCATGCATCGCGGTCCGCCTCCCGCGCGCACGAGCTCGGAGCCCTCGAAGGTGATGATCGCGCGCTCGCCCTCCTTCACGCGCTCGTCGCCGGTGAGAAAATCAGCCGATGTCACCACGCGGAAGCCACACTTCTCCATCTCCGCGATCGTCGCCTCGTTGCGCGAGTACGACAGGATCACGCCCGGGCGCATCGCGACGAAATTGCATCCGCTCGCCCATTGCTCGCGCTCCTGCACCGAGCGACGCGTCCCGCCACAGAACACGGGGGTCATGCGAAGTCCCACGTGCTCGAGCGCGGCAAAGACGTTGGGCATCTCCAGCATCTGGTCGTTGCCCTTCTTGCGATACAGGATCGACAGTCGCTCCGGGCCGATGAAGTGCGGCGGATACACGGCGCACAGGTCGCGGTCGAGCTGCGTGAAGATCATGTCGAGATGGATTGCCGTATTCTCCTTCGGCATCACCACGACGATGACGTTCGTGATCGAGGTCTCCTCGAAGAGCCGGCACGTCAGGAAATCGATCGCGGCGGGGCTGGAGCGCTCGCTGAAGCCGATGATCACGGTATCATCGCGCAGCGGATGCACGTCGCCGCCCTCGAGCGTGTAGTTGTGCCGTCGCTCGGCCGCACCGTCGTAGAGAATGCCCTTGTTCGCGAGCAGCGGATGATGGAGGAAGAGCAGCTTCATGATCAGCTCTTCGGACCAGCGCACCGGATAGCGCATCGAGCCGATCATGACGTGGTCGCCCACCACCATCGCGGTGTCGCGCGTGAAAAAGAGATTCGGAAGCGGCGGCAGCAGATAACCGCCCTCGTTCAGCGATCGCGCCAGTGGGCCAGGCTCCTCCTCCTCGCCCTCGATGAGCATCTCGACCAGCTCATCGGGGCTGCGCTCTTCGATCTTGTTCGCGAGCGGTCCGGACGGCACGATGTCGAGCGTCTCCCTCACGAGGAGATCGCGCGCGGCAGGAATCGAGACGACGTCCGCGAGCAGGTCGCGCACGGAGAGAACCGTCGTGAATCGCTCGAGAATCGCGACGAGCCGCCGATGCTCCTTCTGCGCGTTCTCCAGGTCGATGATGTCGTCGTAAAGAAAGTCTTCGCGAGTGTCGGGCGTCACCGCGAGGAGCTCCTGGCCGGGGGGGTGCACGAGCACCGAGCGCAGGCGGCCGATCTCTGAAGAAACGTGTACTGGCATGAGTGCACACAACTTAACCGCGCAGGCGCGGCATCAGCCAGCGCTCAACTGGACTGTGGGAAGTCGTTCTCCTATCTTGTGAATCAATTCACAAGCCCTCATGCCCTTGAAGCGGATCGCCGATTCGACCGTTCGACGCCTGTCGCTCTACCTGCGATTTCTCGAGG
>DASXQD010000441.1:0-5577 GCA_036493195.1 Gemmatimonadaceae bacterium
ATCTCGAGCACGTCCTCGAGGCTCAGCGGCTCGAAATACAGCTTGTCCGAGATGTCGAAGTCGGTCGAGACGGTCTCCGGATTCGAGTTGACCATGATCGTCTCGTAGCCCGCCTCGCGGAGCGCGAGCACCGCGCGCACGCAGCAGTAGTCGAACTCGACTCCCTGTCCGATGCGATTGGGCCCGCTGCCGAGGATCACCACGGATGGCTTTCCGGAGCGCGGCGCTTCGCTCTCCTCGTCGTAGCTTCCGTACAGGTAGGGCGTAGCCGACGGAAATTCGCCCGCGCAGGTATCGACCATCTTGTACACGGGGCGTACGCCGAGCGACCAGCGCCGCTCGCGCGCGGCTTGCTCGCTCTCGCTGCGGAGGGCGCCAAGTTGCGCGTCGGAGAAGCCCATGCGCTTCATACTGCGCAGCTCGGGCGCCGTGATCTCGCCGAGTGTGCGATAGCGACGCTCCGCATCGAGCAAATCGTTCATCTGATCGAGAAACCAGCGGTCGATCTTCGTGAGCTCGTAGATTTCCTCGATCGAGAGTCCACGCTCGAGGGCATGCTTGACCTGGAATATGCGCTCGGGCGTCGGCTGCCGGAGTGCCCCGCGCAGCGTCTCGAGCGTGTCGTCCTCCAGGCGATCGTCGGTGAGTCGCGCGCCCACGTGCCATCCCGAGCGTCCGATCTCGAGTGCGCGAAGTCCCTTCTGAAATGCCTCCTTGAAGGTGCGCCCGATCGCCATCGACTCGCCCACGGACTTCATCTGGGTGGTGAGCCGGGGATCGGCAGCGGCGAACTTCTCGAAGGCAAAGCGGGGACACTTCACGACCACGTAATCGAGCACCGGCTCGAAGGATGCAGGCGTCGTCTTGGTGATGTCGTTCGTGATCTCGTCGAGCCGGTAGCCCACGGCGAGCTTCGTGCCGATGCGCGCGATCGGAAAGCCCGTCGCCTTGGACGCGAGTGCGGACGAGCGCGAGACGCGCGGGTTCATCTCGATCACGAGCAGCTCGCCATCAGCGGGATTCACCGCGAACTGAATGTTGCAGCCGCCGGCCTCGACGCCGATCTCGCGAATGATCGCGACCGCCGCATCGCGCATCGCCTGATACTCGCGATCGGTGAGCGTGAGTGCGGGCGCCACGGTGATCGAGTCGCCGGTGTGCACGCCCATCGGATCGATGTTCTCGATCGAGCACACGATGACGACGTTGTCGGCGTGATCGCGCATGACCTCGAGCTCGTACTCCTTCCACCCGAGGAGACTGCGCTCGATGAGCACCTGACTCGTGGGCGACAGGTCGAGTCCGCGGCGCACGATGTCTTCGTACTCCTCGCGATTGTAGGCGACACCGCCGCCGGTGCCGCCGAGCGTGAACGAGGGGCGGATGATCGCGGGAAAGCTCACGACGGGAATGAGCGCGATGGCGTCGTCCCAGGTGCGCGCGATGCCACCCGTCGCAACGCGCTGACCGATGCGACGCATCGCATCCGCGAAGAGCTCGCGATCCTCGGCGAGTCGAATCGCGCGCGCATCCGCGCCGATCAGCTCGACGCCGTACTTCTCGAGCACGCCGCTGTCGGCCAGCGCCAGGGCCACATTGAGCGCGGTTTGCCCGCCCATCGTAGGCAGCAGCGCATCCGGGCGCTCGCGCTCGATCACCTGGGCGACGACATCGGGAGTCACCGGCTCGACGTACGTTCGGTCCGCGAACTCCGGATCAGTCATGATCGTGGCCGGATTCGAATTCACCAGCACGACCGTGTATCCCTCCTCGCGCAGCGCCTTCGCCGCCTGTGTGCCCGAATAGTCGAACTCGGCACCCTGGCCGATCACGATCGGGCCGGAGCCGATGAGCAGGATCTTCTGTATGTCAGTGCGACGCGGCACGAATGAGCTCTTCGAGGATGGAGTCGAGCGAGTGGCGCGGAGCCCAGCTGGTTGCCGCGCGCAGCTTTGCGGCACTGCCCACGAGCGCCGGTACATCCGCGGGACGAACGAGCGCGGGATCCGATTGCAATTTCGCGTCTACACCGGCGAGGGCAAGGATACGGAGCGCGAGCGCCGCCATCTCGGTCCCGACGCCGCTCGCGATGTTGTACGCCTCCCCCGGTACGCCCCGCTCGGCGAGCGCCACGTACGCGCGCGCCACATCCTCAACGTGCGAGAAATCGCGAATCGTCTCGGTGTTGCCCATCACCAGCGGTTTCGTCGAGCCGCGCAACGCCACGGCGCGGCGCACGAGCGCGGGCACCACGAAGTTGGGCGACTGGCCGGGACCAGTGTGGTTGAAGGGACGCACGGCAACGACGCGAACGCCTCCGGAACGATGGGCCTCCAACGCGAGCACCTCCTGCGCCACCTTCGAGGCTGCGTACACGCCCCTTGGCTGCTGCGCCGCAGTCTCGTCGAGCGGCATCTCTGCCGCGTCGTGACGACCGTACTGCTCGCCACTGCCCACCATCATCACCACCGGATCGAGTGTGCCGGCCGCGTGGCGCGCGCGCACGTGCGCCAGCAGTCGCGAGGCGACGATAACGTTGACCTCGAGCGTACCAGCGGGATCCGCATTGGCGGAGGGAACGTGCGCAATGCCTGCCAGGTGGAAGATCGCGTCCGGCGTGGCCGCATCGATGGCTTCGCGAGCGGCCGTGGATCCGCGCAGATCGCCCTCCCACCAGTGCACCGGGTCGCTCGCCTCGGAATCGAGCGCACCCGGCGGCAGCGCATCGTCGAGGCGCGTGCCCCACACATCCCACCCGGAATGCAGCAGCTCACGACACAACCATTGGCCGGCGAAGCCGGCCGCGCCGGTCACCAGCGCGCGCACGTCAACCCCGCGCCCGATGCCGTGTGAGATCGGCCTCGACCATCATCCCGATCAGCTGCTCGAACGAGATCTTGGGCGTCCACTTCAGGAGCGCCTCCGCCTTCGAGGGATCCGCTACGAGGAGATCGACCTCGGCCGGACGCATGTAGCGGGCGTCCTGCTTTACGTAGTTCCGGTAGTCGAGGCCGACCGCGCTGAACGCCGTCTCGCAGAGCTGCTGCACCGTCCACGTGCGCCCCGTGCCGATCACGAAATCCTCCGGCTCGTCGAGCTGCAGCATGCGCCACATCGCGTCGACGTAGTCGCCGGCAAAGCCCCAGTCGCGCCGCGCATCGAGCGTGCCGAGTCGCACCTCCGTGGCGAGGCCGAGCTTGATGCGCGCGACAGCGTCGGTGACCTTGCGCGTCACGAACTCGAGTCCGCGGCGCGGGCTCTCGTGATTGAACAGAATTCCCGACACCGCGTAGAGACCGTAGCTCTCGCGATAGTTCACCGTGATCCAGTGACCGTAGACTTTCGCGACGCCGTAGGGGCTGCGCGGATAAAAGGGTGTCGACTCGGTCTGTGGCGTCTCGACGACGCGCCCGAACATCTCGCTCGAGCTGGCCTGGTAGAAGCGCGCTTTCGGCGCGGCTTTGCGGAAGGCCTCCAGCACTCGCGTCACGCCCATCGCGGTGAATTCGCCGGTGAGCACGGGCTGTGTCCACGACGTCTGCACGAAGCTCTGCGCCGCGAGATTGTAGATCTCGTCGGGCGCACATGCGGCGATCGCATCCACGAGCGAGTGCTGGTCGAGCAGGTCCGCGGAGAGGAGCTCCACGCGATCGACCAGATGCGCGATGCGCTCGTACGGCGTGGTCGAGCTGCGCCGCACGACTCCGTACACCTTGTAGCCTTTCTCGAGGAGGAGCTCCGCCAGATACGAGCCGTCCTGACCCGTGATGCCGGTGATGAGCGCCGTCTTCATCGCGATACGCGCGGCCGAATAATGGCGCACATGAAAACAGGGAGCCCGCCGAAGCGCTCCCTGTTGTCATTGCTGAACGGTCGGACGATCATGCGACGCGCGTCCCTCGTGGAGCGCGCTGGATCTTGCCAGCGGCGAGGCAGCGCGTGCAGACCTTGATCTTCGTGATCTTGCCATCGATCAGGATGCGCGCGACCTGGAGGTTCGGCTTCCAGACGCGGCGCACCTTGTTGTTTGCGTGCGAGACGTTGTTCCCGAAGGTCACGCCCTTCTTGCATACATAGCACTCTTTGCCGGCCATGACTCAGCCCTCGATCAGCTCGATACGCGCCATCTCGGCTCCGTCACCCTTGCGGTGACCGACCTTGAGAATGCGCGTATAGCCGCCATTGCGCGTCGCGTAGCGGGTTCCGATCTCCTGGAAGAGCAAGTCGGCCGTTTCGCGATGCTGGACGTGACGACCCGCGAGACGCCGCGCGTGCAGCGTTCCGGTTTTCGCCTTGGTGATCAACTTTTCCACGAACGGCCGCAGCTCCTTGGCCTTCGCTTCCGTCGTCTCGATCGCGCCGCGCTCGATCAGCGACTTCGCGAGGCTGCGCATGAGCGCGAGCTTCTGTTCACTGGTGCGACGGAGCTGCCGTCCCGCCTTTCTGTGACGCATTGCAGTCTACTCCTCGTCGTCTGGCGCAGCGGCAGCGGCGCGACTGGGAGCCGTTCCCCAATCGGACACACGCACACCCTCGGCGCCGTCATCGTAGCGCATCCCGAAATTCAGCCCTTCACGCTCGAGGAGATCGGCGATCTCCTGCAGCGACTTCTTTCCAAAGTTCTTCACCTGGAGCATCTGCGCCTCCGTCTGGCGAACGAGATCGCCCAACGTGCGGATGTCCGAGTTCTTGAGCGAGTTCACCGAACGGACGGAGAGCTCCAGCTCGTCGATCGGCGTCTTGAAGAGCTGCGACAGACGCATGCCGTCTGCCGAGTGCTCGCCGTTCGATGAGACCGAGCCCTGCGCGTGCGAGCCGAAGTTGGCGAAAAACTGGAAGTGCGTCTGCGCCAGTGCTGCGGCGTAGCTCACCGCCTCCTCGGGCGTGACCGTGCCGTTCGTCTCCACCGTGAGCGTCAACCGATCGTAGTCGGTGCGCTGTCCGACGCGCGTCTCGGCTACCGAGAAGTTCGCGCGACGTACGGGGTTGTAGATCGAGTCCACACGCACGAGATCGACCGGAAGCCCGCGATCGAGCGGATGCTGATCGGCCTCGACGTAGCCGCGTCCCTTGTTGACGTAGAGCTCGACGTTCAGCTCACGCTCATCCTGAAGCGTGAACAGGTGGTGCCGCGGATCGCCGATGCGAACCACGCCAGACTGCTCGATGTCACCGGCGGTGACGGGACCCGCTTCCGTTTTGCGGATGCGGAGCACGGCCTCGTCGACATCATCGGCCAGCTGGAGCGTGAGCGACTTGAGGTTGCCGATGATCTGGTGCACGTCCTCGACGACGCCCGGGATGGTCTGGTGCTCGTGGAGCACGCCATCGATGCGGAAAGCCCACACACCCGAGCCGCGGAGCGACGACAGGAGGAGGCGACGCATCGCGTTGCCGAGCGTATGTCCGAAGCCCCGCTCGAGCGGCTGCATCCGGAATTCGGCGACGTTGGGGTTGTCTTCCCGCTTCGTCGCTTCGACGAGGGCCGGACGCACCAGCCCCGTAAGATCGATTGCCTGAACCATGAGTAGTTGTCCTCGTTCGGTCTCACCGGATCTGCCCGGCGACGCTTCACCC
>DASXQD010000442.1:0-3703 GCA_036493195.1 Gemmatimonadaceae bacterium
GACCGTCGCGCGGGCAGCGAGGTCGTTGCTCTCGAGTCGCTCGACCTGCAGGTGGAATCTGGCGAATTCTTCGGCCTGCTCGGGCCCAACGGCGCCGGCAAGACGACGATGATCGGCATCTGCACCACGCGCGTCATCCCGACGTCCGGTACCGCAATCATCGAGGGCGCGGATGTGCGCACGCAGTCGACACTCGTCAGGCAGCGCATCGGTGTCGTGCCGCAGCGCCCGAATCCGGACAGCAGCCTGAACGTCCGAGAGAATCTCGTCTTTCACGCCGCGTATTTCGGGATTCCCGGCTCGATCGCGAACGCGCGCGCGCGCGATCTGCTGGCGACGCTCGGCATCGCGGACAAAGCCGAGGCGAAGGTGAATCAGCTGTCGGGCGGCCAGCAGCAGCGCCTCATGATCGCGCGCGCCCTGATTCACGAGCCGCGCGTGATCTTCCTCGACGAGCCAACGGTCGGGCTCGATCCGCAGGCGCGGCTCGGTCTCTGGACGATTCTGCGCGAGCTGCATGCGCAGGGCCGCACGATCGTGATGACGACGCATTACATGGAAGAGGCGGACCGCCTCTGCGATCGCGTCGCCGTCGTCGACCAGGGAAAACTCCTCGCCATCGACACGCCCGCGGCGCTCAAGGCGCGTGCACCCGGCGGCACCATGATCGATCTCATGCTCGACGGCAGCGGCGACTCGCTCGGCGATGCCGCGCGTGCGATTCCCGGCGTGTCGAGCGTGGAAGCGATGGGCAACACGCTTCGCGTGTACAGCGAGCGTGGAGGCGAAGTGATCGCCGCACTGGTGACGATCGCGAGCGAGCACGGTCGGCAGGTTCGCGACATTCATCTCGCACCGCCCAGCCTCGAGACGCTGTTCATCTCACTCACCGGACGCCAGCTCACATGACCGCCATCGTCACGGACGTCGCGCAGCGCGCCACCGCGGGGCGAATTTTTCTCGCGCTCCTTCGGCGCGACATCAACGTCGCGCGGCGAGAGCTGCCGTATTTTCTCCTGCGCACGACGCTGCAGCCGCTGCTCTTCATCGTCGTCTTCGGGCTGCTTCTGCCGCGCATGGGTTACATGAGCGAGGCGTACAAGGCGGCGCTGCTCCCCGGTGTGCTCGCCGTGAGTCTCGCGTTCTCGAGCGTGCAGTCGGTGGCGCTGCCGATGGTGGCGGACTTCGGCTGGACGCGCGAGATCGAGGATCGCCTGCTCGCGCCAATCTCCATCGAGCTGATAGCGCTCGAGAAGATCGTGTCCGGCGTGGTGCAGGGGCTCATCGCCGCGGTGTTCGTGCTTCCGATCGCGCGCCTCATCATGGGCCCGATCGTCGGCCTCACGGCCACACACTTCGCGCTCGTCATCTTCATCGTCCTGCTCGGCGCCACCGCGTTCTCGGTGCTTGGCCTGCTCATGGGGTCACTCGTCAATCCACAGCAGATCGGATTGATGTTCAGCGTGATCGTCGCGCCGATGATCTTTTTCGGATGCGCATACTATCCGTGGCAGAACCTCTCGGTCTTTCCAGCGATGAAGTATGCGGTGCTCATCAATCCGCTGGTCTATGTCGCGGAAGGCATGCGCGGTGTGCTCACGCCCGGAATGCCTCACATGGATCTTCGAGCCGTGAGCGGCGCGCTGATCCTCATCATCGCGATCTTCTGGACCATCGGCATGCGCAGCTTTTCGAAACGCGCCATGGGCTGAGAGCCGGCGCTGCGTCAGCCGTCGTCTATCGCCGCCTGAATGCCCACCCATCCCGCGGGCACGTTGACGGCCTCGATCGACGCGGCGGAGAGCAGACTCGATGCGACCGCGGAGCGCGTGCCGCCCTGGCAATAGACGGCAATAGGCTTGTCCCGCGGCAGCGTCGCGAGCGCGTGCGGCAGCTCGCCGAGTGGGATGTGATTCGCGTCGCGATGATGGCCCGCCACCCACTCGGACTTCGATCGCACGTCCACCACCATCACTGATCCGGCGGCGGCCTGCTCGAGGAGCAGCTCGGGGGTGAACTGGCGGATGCGGCCCAGCGCACGTCCGCCATCGAGCCACGCGATGCAGGCGTCCTCGGTGAAGGTGCCAGCGACGCGATCGAGGCCGATCAGCATGAGCGCACGCGATGCCGCCAAGGCATCCGCTCGACTCTCGGCGAGCAGATACAGATCGTGATCGTACGGGAGCAGCGTCCCAGCGAGCGTCGTGAACGAGCCGCCCCATGGAATGTTCAGCGTGCCGGGCACGTGCGCGCGCGCGAAGCGGTCGGGTGCGCGCACGTCGATCACGAGGGCACCGGCGAGTCCGAGCTCCGCGAGCGATTCGGGGGGAGGCGATGGCGGATCGCCGCGCTGGCCGAGCACGGGCGGCCCTTTGCGATTGATGTGTTTCATCACGCCGAAGTACGTCGGCGGATCCGATTGTCCATCGAGCACGCGCTCGACGAACGCAGCCTCATCGCGTTCTCCGAGCGCCCAATTCGACATGCGCTCGTATCCCACGGTGGAGGAGGGCATGTCTCCCAAAGCCTTGCCGCATGCGCTGCCCGCGCCGTGGCCGGGCCAGATCTGCAGATAATCGGGAAGCTTGCGGATGCGGCTCAACGACGTGAAGAGCTGTCGCGCGCTTTCCTCCTTCGTGCCTGCTTCGCCGGCGGCGCGCTCGAGCAGATCCGGGCGGCCGACATCACTCACGAACACGAAATCTCCGGTGAGAATCGCCACGGGCTCTTCGGCGGTCGCGAGATCCTTCACGAGAAAGGAGAGATGCTCCGGGGTGTGTCCCGGCGTGTGCCTCGCGGTGATGCGAATGCGGCCGACGTCGAACATGTCGCCGTGCCGAAGGAGCTGCGCGCCATCTGCGGCGGCGAACTCGTACTGCCACTCGGGAGGTCCTTCGTTCGAGAGCAGCAGCTGCGCGCCGGTGCGCGCCGCGAGCTCGCGCGAGCCAGACACGAAGTCCGCGTGGATGTGCGTCTCCGTGACATGCGTGATCGTGAGCCCCGCCGCCGCAGCGGCCGCCACGTACATGTCCGCATCGCGGATCGGATCCACGACGAGCGCATTCCGCGTGGCGCTGCATCCGATGAGGTAGCTCATCTGGGCGAGCTGCTGGTCGTGAAAGCGGCGCAGGATCATCGGTCAGTCTTCCAGCGAAGCGTGGCGGCGAACGTAGTCGAGCGCGAGTGCTGCGTAATCCGGTGAGCGCAGGCCAATGAGATCGGCCTGTCGCCGCGCCTCGTCCAGGGGGACGTGCTCGTCCAGCCGAAGATAGGGCAGCATCAGCGCGCCGACACGATTGGCGGACTGGCAGTGCACGAGCGCGGGCCGGTTCGCCGGATCGCGCAGGAAGTCGCGAATCGCATCGAACTGCCGATCGCCCAGTGACTCATGGCTCACCGGCAGCAAAAAATATTTGAGACCGGCGCGAGCGATCTCGCCCGGCTCGTCGTGCCCTCGAGGCTCGCTCGCCTCGCGAAGATCGATCACGGACTTGAAGCCGGCGCGCGCGAGCTCCGCCCAGGCCTTCGCATCCGGCTGTCCCGCCGTCGCGACATCGGCCAGCGGACAGCTGCCGTAGGGCAGGAGATCGACGATCTTCCTGATCGAAGCGTCATCCACGCGACTCTCTCCGAAAGGCATGCCATTGAAGATGCCACATCGGAGCGCCCATGTGAACCACGTCGTTGTTGGATCACGGGCGGT
>DASXQD010000443.1:0-1662 GCA_036493195.1 Gemmatimonadaceae bacterium
CCGAGAATCGCCCAGAGTGCCGCATACGTCAGATACAGTGGCGACCAGACCACAATTCCGTCCGGTGACATCATCGGAACCAGAAGATCATGTTGCTGCACGACGGCCAGGCTCAGCCCCTCGAGCAGCGGCGAGAGCGGATTCAACATGATCAGACCCGCGAGCTTGCGTCCCATCATCGCGGGATCGAAGAACACGGGGGTGAAGAAGATCCCGAAGGTGAGCATCACCTGCACGATGTACTTCACGTCGCGGAAGAACAGATTCGCGCAGCTGAGAAAGAGGCTGGCCGCAACGGTCAGCAGAAACAGCAGCAGTGCGAGCAGCGGCACCCAGAGCAGCGCCACGGACAAATGCACATCCAGAAATGGAAGTACGAGCACGAGCACGAGCGCGCCGATTGCGGCATCGAACGCCTGCCCGAGAGTGGCGGCGAGTGGCAGCACTGCGCGAGGAAAGTAGACCTTGCTCACGAGCTGCAGATTTCCCGTGAGACTCTGGGTTGCGAAGCTGATCGTGCCGACGAAGAAGGACCACGGAAGCGCCTTCACCGAGATCGCGGCGATCCCCGCAAGATCGAGTGGCGCGCCGGATTTTCGCGTCATGGCGTAGCGCACGAGGCAGCCCGAGAGCACCACGAGCGCGGGCATCAAGAGCGCCCATCCGAATCCGATCACGGCCTGCTTGTAGCGAATACGCACGTCGCGCAGTGTGAGCTGATAGAGCATCTCACGAAAACGCCACAGCTCGGTAGCGGCTTCCCGAAGATCCTGCGCATAGGTCGGCTGCGCCTCGTCGTCCGCAGAGGCGTCGTACGCAGGGTCTGCGGCGCTCACGGATACGGACGCCGCCGCCTCGATCTCCCGTTCCTCAGAATCGACTGTGGTTGCGCGGCCGTTCGCTGCAGGGGTCACGAATGGCTCCGTGTATGGTGCGGCATGCTGGCCCAAGCTAAGGCGACGCTCCCTTGATGCATAGACGAGCCGGTGCCCCCGCACGCTGAGGTATCTATATTCTCTCCGATTGGCTCGATGCAATCGGCTGCGCACAAATTTGCAATGCAGCGCTGCACCCGATATGTGACCACACGCCACGCTCACTCGCAGGACGGAGCCATTCGAGCAATCGCGAGCCGACCGATAAAGATTGCCGATTTCGAGTTGTGCGGTCCGATGACGGGGCTCACGGGACTCGAGGGCTATGCATCCGCGCGCGCGCTCGCGCGGCTCGGAGGCACTCCGCTCGGCTGGATCACCGTGCCGGTGACGGACGGGCACTGCGATGCAGGCACGCTCATCGCCGCCGTGCGGAGGGAGCTGCTCGACCCACTCGTGCGCGAGCTCGTGTACCGGCGGGTGGGTGCGCCGCTAACCGATAATGCGCTGGAGCTCGAAAGGCTGCTCGCGTTCGTGCCGGCGAACAGCGTACACGTCGCGCCTCAGGTATCAGTGGCCGTGTGCACGCGCAACCGCCCTGCGGATCTCGCGCTGTGTCTCGACGCCATCATGCGGATGTCGGACCGCGCGGCGGAGGTGCTCGTGGTCGACAACGCGCCGTCGAGCGACGCCACGGAGCGGCTCGTGCGCGATCGGTATCCGAGCGTGCGTTACGTGCTCGAGCCAAGGCCGGGACTCGACTGGGCGCGCAATCGCGCGATCGCCG
>DASXQD010000444.1:0-11430 GCA_036493195.1 Gemmatimonadaceae bacterium
ACGCCGTCGAGCGCAGTGCGGAGCGTCTCGCGCGCGAGCGCATCGTCGAGCAGCGCACCCACCGCGCTCAGCCGCGCATCGATCGGAGCGCGCTCCGTGAGCGGAGTGAGAATCCACGAGCGCAGAAGCCGAGCACCCATCGGTGTGGCGGTACGGTCGAGCACATCGAGGAGCGTTCCGCTCCGGTCGCCGCCGCGCAGCGACTCCACGAGCTCGAGGTTGCGACGAGTCATCTCGTCCAGCGGCATCGCGCTTCCCGCGCGCTCGATCACGGGCCTCGCGAGATGCGGCACCCCTTGCGGCTGCAGCTCGTGCAGATAGCGCAGCAGCGCCCCCGCCGCTCCGACTGCAGGCGCATCGCTCGCGCCAACGCCGAATGCCTCGAGTGAGGCCACGCCAAATTGCTGCCCGAGCGCATCCGAGGCGAGCGCGGGATCGAACTCCCAGCGCTCGCGCTCCGTGACGAGCGGTCCCTCACCCGTTGGCCCGCGCGGTGATGGCGCGCGCTCGCCGCGCACGAGCACCATCTCGCTCGGTGCGAGGCGCGCGAGGTAGGGCTCGAGATCACCGGCGTCGCACACGATGAGCCGGAGCTCGCCAGTGGACAGATCGGCCGCGGCGATGCCGGCCTGCTCGCCCACCACACAGAGTGCGCACAGAAAGTTGTTGCGCGCGTGATCGAGCAGGTCATCGGCGAACGCTGCGCCGGGCGTGATCGTCTCCACCACCTCGCGGCGCACGACTCCCTTGGCGCTCTTCGGGTCTTCCATCTGCTCGCAGATCGCGACCCGATAGCCCTGCGATACGAGCTGGCGCAGGTATCCGCTCATCGCCTTCGCGGGCACGCCGGCGAGCGGTACATCCGCAGCCGCGCCGTTGTTACGCGACGTGAGCGTGAGTCCGAGCACGCGCGAGGCGATCTCGGCGTCCTCGTAGAACGTCTCGTAGAACTCGCCGAGCCGGTAGAGCAGGATCGCGCCGGGATTGCGCGACTTCATCTCGCGCCAATGCTCCATCAGCGGCGTCTCACGGCTCACTGCGGCTCGGCCTCCGTCACGTACACCGACAGCTTCTTCGCCTTGAGACGCTGCGCGGCCGCATCGGCCTCCGCGCGACTGCCGTAGCGGCCGATGCGCACGCGGTAGGGCGCGGAAGTGCCGACCACGCGCGCATCGATGCCGCGCGCGGCCAGTGCTTTCCGATGTGACTCGGCCGACGCGTGTGTCGGATACGCACCCACCTGCACCGTGTACTTCCCGCTACTCGGCCCCGCTCCCGCGCGGGTCGATGTCGTGGACGATTTCACGGGGGTCGTCGACCGAGTGGTCGTGGTCGGGGTGGCAGGCGCCGGCGATCGTGCCGGCGGCGCGGCCTGCATCGCCGATGCCGAAGCGGTGGCGCCGGGAGACGTTCCGGGTGGCGCGGTGTCGGTTGCGGTGGATGCGACCGCCGACGTGTCCGTGCCGTGGCAGCGCTGCATCCAGAAGTCGATCTGGTTGCGTTGCTCGACCTGCGCAGCCGTCGTGTTGTGCGCGGCGTCCGCGAGACTCCGGCAGGCAGCAGGCGTCTGATTCTTGTCGAAGTACACGCGCGCCATCCAGAACGATGCCCGCGCACGTGAGGGGCTCGTCGGATGATCGATCACGAGCCGTTGCAGATGCGCGAGTGCCTGGTCGTTGTCGCCGCGTGTCATCTCGAGCTGCGCGAGGCGCAGGAGTGCGTCTTCGTTGCGCGGAGAGAGTGGATACTCGATGATGATGCGCCGGAGATCGCGCTCGGCGTCCGCCGCCGTCGATGCGACTACCGCGCGCCAGTACAGTGCGTCGACGTAGTGTGGCGAGCCGGCGGGCGAGATGTCGATCTCGTGCTGCACGAGCGCACGGGCAGCATCGCCCTGCCCTTCCGCCGCCATGCGCTGCGCATGAACGAAGATGCTGTCCGAAGTGTCGGCGACCGCGGTGGTGTCGAGAGGCGGAGTCGCCTGCGCAGCGAGGGGAGCAGCGAACAGCAGGAGCACGAAAAGTGGCGCGAGCGAAGCGGGGAATCGGGTCATGAGCGGTCAGCGAAGGTGATGCGTCACGCCGGAATGGCGGAGAGCAGAAGGCGCGCGGCATCCGTGGAGCGTTCGGCCCCGCAGAGCGCGAGCACGAGATTGGTGAGTAGCTGCGTGTCCGACGAGAGTCGCGTCTCCTTGAGCGCGATGTCGGCGGCGAGCAGCGCATCGAGCGCCGCGTCGATCGCATCGTCGTCCCAGTAGCGCTCGGCCGCGCTCCATGCGCGTGCAGCCTCGCCCCACGGTCGCATCGGATACGCCTTTCCACTCTTGAGCAGCTCGAAGTAGTCCGCGCGGCTGCGCGTGATTCCCCACCCGATCGCGAGCGTCTGCGTCGTCAATGCCATCACGATGGACACGGCAGTCGTCTTGGGTTGGGCGAGGATGTGAGGCAGAAGCGCGAGCGCGCCAGCGGCATCGCGCGCGGAAATGCGATCGAGGAAATCGCCGAGCGTCTCGCCGCGGCGAACGCCGACGACGTCGGCGACTGCGGCCTCGTCGATCGTTCCGCCGCCGGCATAGCTCGCGAGCTTGTCCAGCTCCGCGGCGAGCGCCGCGAGCTCGTTTCCCGTTGCCTGCTGCAGCAGCTCCGCCGCGTCGGGAGTGATCGTCGATCCGAGCACGGTTTCGACGTGATGCATGATCCACCGTGGTACGCGATCACCCGTGAGCGGCGTGAACTCCATCGTCGCTGCTCGCGCCTCGAGCCCCTTGTCGACTTTCGCCTTCTCGGCAGCCGGCGCGACGAGAATGAGCATCACATCGGGCGCTGGCTGCTCGAGATAGCGGTCGAGAGCGGCGCGCGCATCCTTGCGCAACGCCGCAACGTCGCGCACGACGACGACGCGCCGCTCGGCCATCATCGGCGGAGTGCCCACGAGGCTTCCGAGTGTCTCCCCATCGAGCTCGGCGCCGGCGCGAATGTCGAGGTTGAAGTCGCGCGTCGAGGGATCCACGGCAGTGGCAATCAAATCGCGCACCGACTGTTCCTTGAGGAAATCATCGTCCCCATGGAAGTAGTAGATGCGCTCGAAATCGCCGCGCTGAAGCGACTTCCGGAACGCGCGTTCGAGAAGCGCAGGCATCTCGTGAATATATAGTGTCCTCGGGGGTGCAGCGGCACGTGACGCGATGCGGGGTAACTCGGTTGCCTCCGCTGGTGGCGCGTGCTATTCTCGAATCGGCTCGCGCAGATCGTTCACGAGGCGCGACCGCGTCCGGCACACCGCCCTTCTCCTCACCTCCGAGCTTCCACTGCAGCACTCATCCGCCGCTCGTCGTCTCGTCACGTTCGGTACGCTCGTCACGGTCGCGTGCGCGCTCGCGTGCTATCAGGACAAGCCTCCGCAGTCCGCCAGCGGTACACGCCCGGCGTCCGCATCGAGCTCCTCCGATTCCGGTGCGCAGCTGGGACTCCAGCCTGTGCCGGCCACGCACGATACGGCCATACGTGAGATCGACACGTTCCGCCTCACGTCCGAGCGGCTGCAGAGGTGGACGGCGGCGAAACACGCGCTCGATTCACTGCACTCGACGCATCCGGAGGTAGAGGCACACATACGGTCGGGCGGGCGTCCGAAGAACGTGGACGAGGCGGGAAAGCGATTCGACGACGAGCCGGCGATGCACGTCGCCCTGCAGCATGCGGGCACGAACGGCAGGGACTTTCTATTGACGTCGATTGCGCTTCAGCAGGCCATGAAGGGCTTTCAGCTGAAGACGATGGGCAAGCTGGACGCGAGCAAGGTGCCCCCCATCATCCTCGAGAACATCGCGTTCGTGGGAGCACACATTCAGGATCTCATGGGAACGATGAGCGCCGGCGCGCCGCATCGCCAAGTGCCGTGACGCAGGGTTTGCGCGAGAGCTAACGCCCGAGCAGCTCCTCGCTCGCGAAGCGCACCGGAGCCTGATCGACGAGCATCGCGGCGGGCCAGATCGGCAGTCCGGCACTGGCGCTCGCAACGAAGCTCGAATTGGCGACCGGATACGGAGCGACGGCCGGCGTGCTGGCGACAACTGGCGCGAGAGCAAGATTGCGCGCCTGCGCAGTCCAGTTGAAGATGACGGCCGCGGTAAAACCGATGCCGACTACGCCGGCCGCTGCCGCAGCGAATGCTCCCAGACCAGGGCCTCGATACCGCGACGCGCGAGCGTCCGCGCGCTCCATGCGGTGCAGGGTGGTGGTGAGCCGGTTGTAGAAGTCGGAGGACGGCTCGACGGAGGGAAGATTCCGCAGCACCATCAGCCCACGCCGCATCGCCAGATCGTGGCGCGCGCAGATGCTGCACGACGCCAGATGCAGCTCCGCGGTGGATTGTTCCACCGGCGGAAGCGTCTGGTCGACGAAGGCGAGGTACTGATTACGAAATTCGAGGCAATCCATTCGGGCTACATCACTTCGGTGAGGCCAAACACTGTACCCACCAGCATTGGTCGGGTTCCGAATGATGTGTGCCGGATCACGCCCCCGCCAGCACTAAAGCCTGTCTCGAGGCCCTTGGGAGCTGATTTCCAGCGCTTCGCCCCTAACGCAGCCCCGGCTCGATGATCTGCGCGAAGGCGTTCCGGGCGCGGTTGAGCCGCGATTTGACCGTTCCCAGGTTGCAGTTCGTGATCTCCGCGATCTCCTCATACGACTTCCCTTCGAGCTCGCGCAGGATGAACACCTGCCGATGGTGCTCCGGCAGACGCGCCACGGAGGCCTCGACGAGCGAGCGCAGATGGCGGCGGCGATAGAGATCGTCGGGGCGCGAGTTCACGTCCTCGAACTGAAGCGGACGGTCATCATCCTGCCAGTTCTTGCGGATCGTCTGGAAGAAAACCAGCGGATTGCGCGACCGGTTCCGGAGCTCGTTCTTCGCGAGATTCGACGCGATCGTATAGATCCACGTGGAGAACTTCTTCGAGCGATCGAAGCGCGCCATGTGGCGGTAGACCCGGATGAAGACCTCCTGGACGAGATCTTCGCCACGCTCACGATCACCGATCGTGCGATAGATGAAATTGAGCAGGCGCGTTTGATAGCGCTCCACGATTTCCTGGAAGGCGCGTTCTTCACCGCCAAGAAACGAGGCGACCAGATCCGCGTCCTCGAGCGTCTGTAGCTGGGCGCGGACCGAACCCGGTACCAGTGCCCTCGCTTCCACCGCCACGTTTGCCATCTTGGGTGTCCCCCAAATCCAGATTGTACGCCGGACGATCGCAAAGCATTTCGTTGCACATCCGATGCTTCCGTCGGACGCAATGAAAGGCAGGGGCCGTGCCTCAGTGTTCCCTGCTCTCGTCCGCGCGGTTAAGTCGCGGATACACAATCAGTTGCGTTGGCGTCGCTACGGGGAAAGCTAGCAACACCGAAATGGATTGTCTACTTTCGAGGACGAAGAAAACGCGATTTGAGGGGACACATCGTGTCTCAATCAAACGAGCTCAGCGCGAGAGATAGAAGCCCGCGACATAGAGAATGCTGAGCGCCGTCTTCGCATCGTTGATCGTGCCGTCCCTGATCAGCTGCAACGCCGCAGACATCGATGTCGGCACCACCTCCACGAACTCATCCTGCTCGAGGGCGCTTTCGCCACGCTCGAGTCCGGTCGCCACAAAGAGATAGATTCTCTCGTCAGTGAAGCCGGGAGTCGTGTACATCGTGTAGAGACGCTCCATCTTCGCCGCCGTGCAGCCGGTCTCCTCCCGAAGCTCGCGCACGGCGCACTGCTCGGGCGGCTCGCCAGCCTCGAGCCGTCCAGCGGGAATCTCGTAGATGAACCCGTCCGCGGCGTATCGGTACTGGCGAATCAACAGAATGGTCGGATCGTCGCCGGCAGGGTCCGTCAGAAAGGGAAGCACGGCGCTCGCACCTGAGTGCCGGATCATTTCGAGCTCGCCCACTTTCCCGTTCGGAAAGCGAACTTGATCGATATCGAGATTGATCACTCGCCCCGTGTACTCGCGTCGGCTTGCGACCTGACCCACTCGCTCCGTGTCCTTCACCGCTCCGGCTGCCCTTCGGCGTCATAGACGCTCACGGGACCGGCCTCCAGCGCCGCCAGCGGGGTGACGATCACGGCCGGGTCGCCCACTACCACGAGCTGCAGCTGGTCGGGGTGCAGGTACTTGTCCGCGGCGTGCAGCACATCCATCGCCGTCACGCGCCTGATGTTCGCGCGATAGTTGTCGAAGTAATCGTTTGGAAGCTCGTACACCGTGAGCGCCGCCAGTGCTCGCGCGATCGAATCCGTCGTTTCATAGCGAATGGGGAAAACGCCATCCAGATAGCTCGTCGCCAGTGTGAGCTCGTCCTCGCTCACAGCATCCGCGCGAATGCGCGAGATCTCGAGCAGAATCTCGCGGGCGGCATCGGCCGTCACATCGCTCTTCACGGCTGTCGAGACCACGAACGGGCCGGCCCCGCGCCGCCAATCGAACGATGAGTGCGCACCGTACGTGTACGCATGCACCTCGCGCAGATTGAGATTGATGCGCGAGGAGAACAGCCCGCCGAGTAGTCCGTTGAGGATGAGAGCAGGGAAGTAATCGGGATGCCGGCGCGGAAGCCCGACGTGCCCAACGCGAATCTCCGATTGTGGCGCATCCTCCTTGCGCACGATGTGCACGGCGCACGTGTCGCGTGCCGGTGTGTCGCTCACGACACTCATTGGCGCCGCACTGCCTGACCACCCGCCGAACAGCCGCTGCGCGAGCGCCACTCCTTCGGAGACGCCGACGTCCCCCACCAGAATCAGCGTGGCTCCCGCCGGCCGATAACGCATCTGATAGAAGCGCTCCACGGCCGCACGGTCGATCGACTTCACCGATGCGACATCGCCATGCTCCGGACTCGCGTAGCGCGACGATTTGTCGTACACGAAGCGCGTGAACATCTCGTCCGCCAGTCCTCGCGGCTCGGTGCGCAGCTGCAGCAAATCCGCCAACCGCTCGGCCTTGATCCGCGCCAGCTCGCGCTCGGGAAACGCGGGCTCGAGCAGCACCTCGGCGAACAGCGACATCGCCTCCTCGAGGCGCGGCGCAAGGACGGTCATCGAGAGCATCGCGGCATCCCAGTCGGCGGACGCGCCAACCGCAGCGCCCCAGCGCTCGAACTGTTCGCTCAGCGAATCTCCATTTCGCGCGCGAGTTCCTTCGAGCAGCATCTGCGCCGTCAGCTGTGCTACGCCGTAGGCGCCTGCGGGCTCCGCTGCCGCACCCGCATCCACGGTCATCACGGCCGAGACGATCGGCAGCTTGCGCACGGGCGCCACGATGACGCCGAGCCCGTTCTCGAGCGTGATGCGCTCGAAGTACGGAAAGCGATAATCCCGCGGTGGGCCTGGCTGTGGACGTGGGGCGCCCGTGCTTGTGCCCGTACTCGCTGCGGTCAACGCTCCGCTCCCACAGGCTCGCCGACCTCCGCCTGCGCGCTGCCACTGTCTTCCGGCTTCTCGGCGGGGACGTACACGAGACTCACGCGATTGTCCTCCCCCAGCATCTCGCGCGCGAGCTGGCTCACCTGCGCGGCTGTGACGCGCTGGTAGCAATCCATCTGCTCGTTGACGAGTGCGGGATCACCGAGATACGTCGCGAACATCGAGAGCTTGTCCGCGCGATCGCCAGCGGACTGCAGCGCGCTCACGAGCGCGGTCTCGAGCAGTGCGACCGCGCGCTGAACCTCATCGTCCGTCACGCCCTCGGCGCGGATGCGATCGATCTCGCGCACGACCTCCGCCTCGAGAGTGTCGGCACTGATGCCGGGACGCGCGGTAACGTCGGCGATGAGCAGGTCTGACCCCTTGGCGAGATCGAAGGTGAACGCCGACGCCTCCGATGCGATCTCGCGCTCGCGCACGAGCGCGCGCTGGAACCTGCTTCCCTTACCGGTGCCGAGGACGGTCGCGAGCACAGTCGCGACGTAATGCGCATCGCTGCCGAATACCGGCGACCTAAATCCCAGGAACAGTCGCGGCAGCATCACTGCGTCGGGCACCACCTGGCGCTCCCATTTCCCGAAATGCGCCGGGAGCTCCATCGGTGGCAGCGGAGGCTTTCCCGTGCCGCGCGGAATCCACCCGAAAAACTGCTCGACGAGCGCACGCGCCTCGGCCGGATCGAAGTCGCCGGCGATCGAGAGCACCGCATTGTCCGGCGTGTAGTACGTCGCGAAGAACTGCGCGATGTCTTCGAGGCTCGCCTCGCTCAACTCCTCCATCGAGCCGATGAGCGAATGGTGAAACGGATGTTCGCTCGGAAACGCGAGTGCGGGGAGCCGTTCCCACCACGTGCCGTACGGCTGATTATCCACGCTCCATCGACGCTCGTTCTTCACCACGTCGCGCTGGGTGTCCAGCTTTTGCTGCGTCATCGCCGGAAGCAGCTGTCCCATCCGGTCCGCCTCCAGCCACAGCGCCGTTGCCAGCTGATTCGACGGCACGGTCTCGAAATAGTTCGTACGGTCGAGCCAGGTAGACCCGTTGAGCGTCCCGCCCGCACGCTGCACGATCTCGAAGTGCTCGTTTGCGCCGACGTGCGCCGAGCCTTGAAAGAGCATGTGCTCGAACAAGTGCGCGAATCCCGTGCGTCCGGGGCGCTCGTTCGCGGACCCCACGTGATACCACAGGTTCACCGCAACGATGGGCGCCGTATGGTCCTCTGAGAGTGTCACGGCCAGGCCGTTCGCCAGCCGAAACGTCACGATCGGAACTCGCATGGACCAAACTTGCACTACTCGCGCGAACCTTGGAACCCGGCGTGATGCGATCTTGATCCGGCTCCGCTTGACACGCCACCCTCGGACAACCCATGTTCACGGCCCGCCACGCGTATGCGCATCTCGATAAGCGCACACGACTGTATGGGTCTACGACTCCCGATGAATTCAACGAGTCTTCACGAGATGGTGTGCGTAGCAATCCTTTCTCACCGGTACGGAGGTAGTGATCATGGCAGCTGATTTCTCGCTGGGCGAATCCCTCGTGGGCGATGGCAACGAAGTCGCGCACATCGATCTCATCATCGGTTCCAAGTCGGGACATGCAGGGCAGGCGTTCACGAACGCGCTGACGAACAACAAGGACGGCTTCACGACGCTGCTCGCCGTCGTTGCGCCGAATCTTCCCGCAAAGCCGGACACGATTCTTTTCAACAAGGTCACGATCAAGGGCGCGAAGCAGGCGGTTCAGATGTTTGGTCCCGCGCAGGCTGCCGTCGCGCGCGCCGTCGTCGATTCCGTGTCGGCCGGCGTCATCCCCAAGGATCGTGTCGAGGATCTCGTCGTCATCGTCGGCGTGTTCATCCACTGGGATGCCGCGGATGACAAGAAGATCTTCGCCTACAACTATCAGGCGACCAAGGAGTCGATCGCTCGCGCCATGAAGAACGAGCCGAAGATCGACACGGTCATCTCGTCGGCGAAGACGGCCACGCACCCGTTCGCCGGCGGCGCCGACAGCAAGTAACGGCATGGCGCTTCGCGTCACGCAGTGCAGCGAAGTGTGCACGTCGAGGGGCGAGGATATCTCGCCCCTCGATGCGTTTCGGTCGTAGTAGCTTTCCCATCCGCCTCCGGATCAACCTCATCCCGCCAGACATCATGCTCAAACTCCTGCTGCAGCTCGACAGCTCGCGTCTTCCGAGCGTTTTCGATCAGGTCGTCGCGTACGATGCAGGCGCCGACCGCATCATGAGCGAGGGCGGGGTCACCGAGGGCGAGGTTCGCGATCTCGTGCACGGATGCATCTTCACGCGCGGTCCGAAGGAGTTGAAGAACACCGCGATCTTCATCGGTGGCTCGGACATGTCGGCGGGCGAGAAGCTGCTCGTCGCCGCCAACAAGGCATTCTTCGGCCCGATGCGCGTCTCGACGATGCTCGACTCCAACGGCTCGAACACCACGGCCGTCGCCGCGGTGGTCAAGATCACGCAGGCATTGGGCGGGAGCGTGAAGGGACGCAAGATCGTCGTCACCGCCGGCACGGGACCCGTGGGCACGCGCGCCGCGGGGCTATTCGCGAAGGCCGGTGCCGACGTCAGGATCACCTCGCGCAAGCCGGAGGACGGCGAGCGCGTGTCGAAGGAGATCTGCAATCGATTCGGCGGAACGGTGCATTCGGTGCCGCTGCGCGAAGCGTCACAGGCCGCCGCCGCGATCGAGGGCAACGAGGTGCTGCTCAATGCGGGCCCGGCGGGCGTGATGCTCGTGCCGCGCGACGCATGGGCAGGGAAGCTCAAGGTCGTCGTCGATCTGAACGCCGTGCCTCCGCTCGGAATCGAGGGTGTTGAAGTGAACGACGACGCTGCCACGCGCGAGGGCGCGATCGCATTCGGGGCGCTCGGCATTGGCAACTTCAAGATGAAGTTGCACAAGGAGTGCATCGCCCGGCTGTTCTCGCGCAACGACCTCGTGCTGGACGCGGAAACCATCGAGGATGTCGCGAAAGAGATCATGAACAAGTAGCGGGCGCGCACACCGGAGTCGCGCGTGCTCGCCGTCGGCATCGATCCCGGCACAGTCAGCATCGATGTCTGCGCGCTCGACGATGGCGCGCTGGTGCTCGATCGCTCGTTGCCGACCGCGGAAGCGCTGGCCGCTCCCGCTGCTTTCGCGAAGATGCTTCGCGAGCTCGGCGCGGATCTCATCGCGGGCCCCTCGGGCTATGGGCTTCCTCTCACCACGGTAGCGGCTGCAGACGATCGCGCGCTTCGCCTCGCCTATCTCTCGGCGCCGGGCGAGCACGGCGGCATCGGCGGCCTTCGTGCGCTCGCGGCCGCGATGGTGGAGGCCGAGCTGCCAGTGGTGTTCACGCCGGGCGTGATCCATCTCGCGTCGGTTCCCGCGCACCGCAAGATCAATCGCGTGGACCTCGGCACGGCAGACAAACTGTGCGCCGCTGCGCTCGGGATTCGCGAACAGAGCTCGCGTCGCGGCTGCGCCCTCAACGAGGTCTCGTTCATCCTTCTCGAGCTCGGTGGCGCATTCAGCGCGGCCGTTGCGGTGCAGGATGGGCGGATCGTCGATGGTGCCGGCGGAAGCGCGGGGCCGCTCGGCATGCGCGCCGCTGGCGCGCTCGATGGCGAGGTCGCGTTCCTGGCGGGTGCCATCACCAAGGAGCTTCTCTTTCGCGGCGGCGTCGAGAGTATCGTTGGCCGAAGTGATGTATCGCTCGAGTCACTCTCCGTCGGCTCGTCACGCGAGGAGAGCATCGGGTGGCTCGCGTTCATCGAGAGCGCCGTGAAAGCCGTCGCCGCGCTGCGGGTGTCCGTGCCGGCGCCCCACGAGATCCTGCTCTCGGGACGCGTGGCGCGAGCGCCCAGCGTCGTGCGCGAGCTGCATCTTCGTTTGAGCACGATTGCTCCGGTGCGCCGGCTGCACGGATACGCGACCGTGT
>DASXQD010000445.1:0-3076 GCA_036493195.1 Gemmatimonadaceae bacterium
CTTCGCGACATTACAGCCGCAGCGCTGTCGCGACGTATGGCCGGAGCGCGCATCGAGCGGACCCACCGCCGGGCCAAAGCTGTCGTGGTCCTGCTCGACACCAGCGACCGTCTCGTCGTCCAGCCGCGCTTCACGGGAGCACTCCTCGTGGACGACGGTACGTTGCCGGTGGAAGCGACAACGCACATCGCGGTGTCCTTCGCATTGCGTGACGGACGCACGCTCGCCTATCGAGACATCCGCCGCCTCGGCACGCTCGCCCTCATGTCGCAGGCACGATTTGCGAAATTCGATGCCGCGTTGGGTCCCGAGCCGCTTGACCCGGCGTTCACACCGCAGCATCTATCGGGAATTCTTCGGGATTCCAGACAGGCGGTGAAGAAGTTGTTGATGGATCAGCGGCGTGTGGCGGGGGTGGGCAACATCTACGCGAACGAGGCGCTCTGGCGCGCGCGAATAGACCCCTCGCGTGCGGCGCGCACGATCAGCGAGGCGGAGGCGGTCTCCCTGCACGCCGGCCTTACGGGCGTGCTGCGCGAAGCGATCGACGCGCGCGGCACCAGCTTCCGCGATTATCGCGATGCATCCGGAGCGCGCGGCGGGTTCTCGGAGCTCCTCGCGGCCTATGGACGCGGCGGACTCCCCTGTCCACGCTGCGGCGCCACGCTCGTGGACACGAGCGCGATCGATGGCCGCACGACCGTGTTCTGCGCGTGGTGTCAGCAGTGAGCAGGAAATTGCTGCGTCGTCCCAAAACCTCCGATGACCAGCTGGCGCTCATGCGCGCCAGCGTCCGCGCCGAATGCAAGGATCGACCGGGCGTCTACCGCATGCATTCGGCCGACGGCGAAGTTGTGTACGTCGGCAAGTCCAAGAAAATCCGCACGCGGCTGTTGAGCTATTTCCGCTGCTCCTTTCCCGAGGACAAGGGCGCGCGAATTCTCCGGGACGCGGTGCGCATCGACTGGGAGTATACGCCGAGCGAGTTCGCGGCGCTGCTGCTCGAGCTGCAGCAGATCAAGCGGCTGCGTCCGCGCTTCAACGTCGCGATGAAGCGCGACGACCGGAACTTCGTGTTCATCAAGGTCGTGAAGAGCCCCGCACCCAAGCTCATGGTGGTGCGCGGCGCGAGCGACGACAGCGCACCGCACTACGGTCCGTTCCAGGGTGCGCAGGCGGTCAACGAGGCCGTGCGCGAGCTGCACGATGTGCTCTCGATGCGCGACTGCTCGCTCGACACGCGCATGCACTTCGCGGATCAGCGCGAGCTTTTTCAGCTCGCGCGCACGCCCGGGTGCATACGCTACGAGGTGAAGAAGTGCCTCGGTCCGTGCGTTGGCGGATGCACCGAGCGCGAATATCTCCAGCGCGTCGCGCTCGCGCGCGCCTTTCTCGACGGGCACGACGACGGGCCGCTCGCGACGCTGCGTCACGAGATGGAGGTCGCGAGCGACAAGCTGGAGTTCGAGCGCGCCGCGTCGATGCGTGACAAGCTGCAGCGGCTCGAGGCGCTCAAGCAGCAGTTCCTGCGCTTCCGCTTCGCCGTGGAGACGCTCTCCTTCCTTTACACCGTTCCGGGCTACGGCGGCGAGGATCGCGTCTATCTCATTCGGCGCGGGCGTGTGCGCGCGGAGGACATTCCGCCGCAGGCGGAGCGCGACCATCGGCGCCTCGCCCATCTCACCGAGGCCGTGTACGGCACGGCGGAGCGCGAGACGACGCAGATCCCGACGCACGAGATCGACGAGCTGCTGCTGCTCTCGTCCTGGTTCCGGCGTTTCCCCGGCGAGCTCGCGCGCACCGTGCGCGCCACCGACGTCGGACTGAAGCCGGTCACGGCGGCGTCAACGCGTGCGCGCGCGAAGAAGAAAAAGATCTCTCCGGTGCTCTCCGAGCAGCGCACGGCGATCAGCGCCTAGCTCGGCTGCGCAGATCACGGAGTCGCGACGCTCTCCTCGCTTTCTGCGACGCCGAACGGCAGCACGATTTCGATTCGAGCCGGCACCTTCGCACCATCGAACTCCGCCGGAATGAAACGCATCTGCGAGATGGAGCTCATCGCCCCTTCCACATAGCGGTCATCGCTCGGATCATCGACCTGCGCCGTTGCGGTGTCCACGCGCCCGCTCGGCATCACCACGCCGCGAATCACGACAATGCGCGGGTGGCCTGCCGCCCACGCTGCGTTGGCGCGCTTCGGATTGTCGGGGAACGCCACCGCCGGACAGCGCACATGCGATGCCACGAAGGGCGAGCCATCCTCGTGCAGGCCGATCGTCACGAGCACGTGCAGCGTGTCCGGCATTCCGGCCGGCGTCCGAGCGCGGTCGGGATCGCTGCTCGACATCGCAAGCGCTTCGTCCACACGCGCATCGAGCTCGCGCCGGTCGGATCGCATGATGGGAATCTGATGCGCAAAGGTACCATCGCCCATCAGCAGCGCGCCGTACATCGCGGTGCGCGGCGGATCGCCGGCGCGGAGTCCGATGCGACGCGCAACCGTCTGCGACAGCGCCGCGAGATATTCGGCGCCCTCGGGCGGCAGCGCGCGATCGTCGATCGACGCAACCTGAACACCCTCGGACACGAGCTGGTCACAGGCGCGCGCGACCGTCACACCACCCGGCAGCATCACGTTCTGGGCGAGTGCCTGCTGGGAATCGGCTCGTGCGGAGACAGCGCACAACAACAGCGCGAAGAGCGCGAGAGCTCGCCGCATGAATTCCTCGTCGATTCGGGATCCGCCCTCGTGCTACACGGGCAGTGACACGATTTCCACCTCGGCCTGTCCGTCGCGAATCGTCAATCGCGCAACGCTTGGCATCAGATGGAAGCGACGCGGACCCGCCGCGCCCGGGTTGATGACGAGTCGACCCTCCCGGCGCGTAACCGATTGTTTGTGGGTGTGGCCATAGACGAGGACATCTGCTGCAAAGCGTTCCAGCAGTGCATCGGCCGTGAGTCGTCCTGACTCGTGCCCGTGCTGCACGTGAATCGTTACGCCGCCGATCTCGCGCACGATGCGGGACGCGAGTCGCGGATTGCCGGGCGCATCGGTGTTCCCGTACACCGCTTC
>DASXQD010000446.1:0-2885 GCA_036493195.1 Gemmatimonadaceae bacterium
TCGCTGTCCCAAGCTCAATGTGATTCCGTCTGTCGTGCCCCGAAGGCCATCGGTGCGCGCTTCGACGCGATACGGCCCGCCAGGCGTGAGATGCTCGGCGGAAAACCGCCCATTTGCATCGGTGCGAAGATCGAGCCTCGCGCCCGTCGCGCGATTCACGATCACGATCTGCGAGGGAGTTGGCGCGATCGCATCGCCGGTCCGCGTGTACGTGACACCAACGATCGAGGCGTCCGTCACGCCCTGCGCGTGGGCGGCGCACGCAACGAGAGTCGCGGCAGCCATGGCGAGTCGCGCGAAACGAGAGTGCATGGTCGAAGAAAGCGAGTGAGGAGCTCGAGCGCCGGAGCCTGGCGCCTGGAGCACGGATGCTACGCCTCCAGCACCCGATATGCAACACGCTGCCTATCGGAATCGCCGGACTCGACAATTCGCATTCGTATTGCCACTATGCCTTCAACAGTCGCCGCGCCGCGTTGTCGCTCGCCTCCACGATCGCGCGATGCCACTCGTGATACACCGTGATCAGTCGCTTCGCGAGCGGCGTCAGCTTGGCACTCCCATGCTCCGCGCCGCCGCGCGAGATCTCGAGGATCGGCGCGCCGAGGATGCGCTCCATGTGGCGGATGCGATTGATGCACGTGCGATAGCTCATGTCGCACTGCTCGCACGCGCCGCGAATCGTGCCCGCCACGCCCACCGCCTCGAGCAGACGGATGTAGCGTGGCCCGATGAAGAACTCGCCATCGCACGTGAGCCAGCCCTTGAGTCGCGTCTGCACGCGTCCGTCGAGGAGCCTGGGTGCACTGCCGTGCGCGGAGCCATTGACGCGCTTCGCCTTTGCGGAGCGAACAGGCGCGCGGCGCGCGGTGGCAGCCTTTCGAACAATCGATGCGGGCATAACTTGAAGGTGCATGCCGTTCGCGCGGAACGGAAGCGCACCATCCATCCGGGAACTCATCTCATGCCCGTTCAGCGCCGGCACCATCCGTTGATGCTGTTCGTCCTCGTCGCAACGCTCGCCGCATGCACGAAGAACGCCGCGCCCATCGACGACGCCATCATCGTGTTCAACGCCGGCAGCCTCGCGCGCCCGCTCCGCGCCGCGCTCGACTCGTTCACTGCCGGCACGAAGATCAGGATCGAGCAGGAGAACGCCGGAAGCGTCGAGACCGCGCGCAAGCTCACGGAGCTCCACCGAATTCCCGACCTGGTCGGCTCCGCGGATTATCAGGTCTTTCCCAAGTATCTGATGCCCGGACAAACGAGCTGGTACGCGCGCTTCGCGCGCAACCGGATGGTGCTCATGTACACGCCAAAATCGAAGTTCGCGTCCACGATCGACTCGACGAACTGGTACAAAATCCTCGAGACCAAAGGCGTTCAGACGGGTCGCGCCGATCCTGCGCTCGATCCGAATGGCTATCGCTCGATCATCGTGATGAGGCTCGCCGAGCAATTCTACAAACAGCCCGGATTGGCAGACCGTCTCGTCGCCAACTCATCCTCGCACATCGTTCGTCCCAAGGAAGTGGATCTGATGGGACTGCTGCAGACGGGAGAGATCGACTACGCGTGGTCGTACGAGTCCGTGGCGCAGGGAGCAAAGCTCCCCTACGTCACCCTGCCGCGCGCGATCGACCTCAGCGATCCCGCCCGAACGGCCGATTACGCGCGAGCGAAAGTCAGAATTCCGGGAAACTCGATCAAGGACAGCGTCGAGATCGAGGGAGAGCCGATCCTCTACGCCTTCACCGTGCCCCGCAACGCCCCGCACAAGGCGCTCGGCGAAAGATTCGCGGCATTCCTCGTTTCAGAAACAGGCAAACGAATCATCGCGCGCGAGCATCTCGACCCGCTGCCAGCGCCAATTTTTGTCGGCGACTCGATCCCCAGGATCCTGACCGAGCGGGCGATTGCGAGCAGCCACTAGCGGACGACTGCGTCGCGGCGTCCCGTACTCGCGCTCGCCAAAGCTCTCTGGCGACGATCTTGCGCGCTGTGCTTCCGTATCGCGGACGATCGAGCTCCGCGATTCCACACGCACAGCGAGGGAAACATGGACAGCCGCGCGAAGCTCCTGGGACATCCGATCCATCAGATGCTGATCGTCTTTCCGCTCGGCCTGCTTGGCGGCTCCGTCATCTTCGACATCATCCACGTGTTTCGTGGCGGCACATGGTCGCTCGCGGCCGAGCACATGATTGGCGTCGGCGTGATCGCCGGATTGCTCGCCGCGATATTCGGGCTGATCGATTGGCTCTCGATTCCGGGCGGTACTCGCGCCAAGTCGATCGGCGCCTGGCATGCGATCGGAAACGTGATCGTGCTGTTGCTGTTTGCCGCGAGCTGGCGGATTCGGCGCATCGACGTAGCGAACCCGGAGACATTCGCGTACGTGCTGAGCTTCGCGGGGCTCGCGGTCGCCGGAATCACGGGATGGCTCGGTGGCGAGCTGGTCGACCGTCTCGGTGTGGGTGTTCACGACGGCGCAAACCTCGACGCGCCGAGCTCACTGCGAGTGCCGTCCGTGCCCGCGGAGGGGACGAGAGCCCGAGCCTAGGCTGCCACGCTCGCGCCAGTGAACCGCTCGAGTGTCGCTCGCTCGAGCTCTGCGCGCACGGCCTCGACCTCGATTGTCTCGAGCACGTCCGCCGCGAACGCGTACGTCAACAGGCGCCTCGCCTTGTCCGCGCTCACGCCTCGGCTCTTCATGTAAAAGAGCGCCATCTCGTCGAGCCGGCCGACGGTCGCGCCATGCGTGCAGCGCACATCGTCTGCGAAGATCTCGAGCTGCGGCTTCGTGTCGATGCGCGCACGCTCCGACAACAGCAGATTGTTGTTCGTCTGCTTGCCATCCGTCTTCTGGGCGATCGGATAGACGT
>DASXQD010000447.1:0-3705 GCA_036493195.1 Gemmatimonadaceae bacterium
TCCGAATGCCATGGCAATCCGATGATCGCCGTGCGTGACGACGCGTCCACGCAGCGGTGTCTCCGAGCCGGTGACCACCAATCCATCGGGAAGCTCGCGGGCGCTCGCACCGAGCGCGCGCAGATTCGAGACCACCGTCGCGATGCGATCGCTCTCTTTCACACGAAGCTCCGCCGCGCCCCGAATCTCCGTGATGCCGCTCGCGCGCGCGCCCACGCATGCGAGCAGTGGAAGCTCGTCGATCATCGACGGCACCTGCGACTCGTCCACTGTCACGGCGCGCAACTCGGAGTGTGAGGCACGGATCGCGCCGGTGGGCTCCCCTCCCTGCTCTGGACCCACTTCGATATCCACGACGCCGCCCATCGAGCGAAGCACCTCGAAGAATCCGACGCGTGTGGGATTGAGACACACGTTCGGCACGCTGATCGGCGCCGCCTGCAGCAGTGTGGCAAGCGCGACGAAGAATGCGGCCGATGATGGATCCGCGGGCACGCGCACATCCAGCGGCGCGAGCGCACCGACCGGCTCGACACGCACGCGCGTGCCATCGATCGTCACCCGCGCGCCGAGTGATCGGAGCATGCGCTCGGTGTGATCGCGCGAGCGGGATGGCTCCGTTACCTCGACCGCCACTCCGCCCACCACGCCGGCCAGGAGTATTGCGCTCTTGATCTGCGCGCTCGCCGTCTCCGAGCTCCACGCGATCGAATGCAGCGCACCGCCCTCGATCGCCATCGGGAGCCCGTCGCCCGACTCGAGCTCCACGCGCGCGCCCATCGCCACGAGCGGGCGCGCCACGCGGCGCATCGGGCGCTTGCTGAGGCTCGCGTCGCCCACGAAGCGCGAACGAAACGCGCACCCGGCCGCAACGCCGGCCATGAGGCGCGTGGTGGTGCCGCTGTTTCCGCAATCGAGATCGACGATCGGCGCCTGCATCGCGCGCGCGCCGCGCGCGTCGATGGCGATGTCGTCGGCCAATGGCGGCACCGGCACACCGAGAGCGCGAAGCACAGCCGCGGTGCTGTGCACATCTGCGGACTGCAGAATGTCGCGCACACGCGAGCGTCCCGTCGCGAGGGCGGAGAAAATGAGCGCGCGGTGCGAGAGCGACTTGTCGCCGGGTACGCGGATTTCCAGAGGCGCCGTCATGCGGAGTGCTCTGCCGCGCGGCGCCACTCGCGCGCCGAATCCCACAGCTGTCGCAGCGCTCGCTGATCGCCCTGCGCGACTGCATTGCGAATGCTCGCCACCGTCGTCTCGAGTCGCGCGAGAGCGGCGTCGAGTGCTGCGGGCTGCGCCTGCAGCAGCGCGACCCACTGCTCGAACGCGCTCGCGGCGAGCCGCGTCGTGCTTCGCGCTCCAGGCCCTACGCTGTGCGGATCGATGTGCTCCGCCGCAAACGTCGCCGCGAGCGCGGTCGACGCGAGCTGCGGCAGCTGGCTGATCCAGGCCATGAGCACATCGTGCTCTTCCGCCGTGCGGTATTCCAGGCGCGCGGCGCGCAACTCACCCCAGAGCCACCGCGCATGTGTCTCCTGCGTGGGCGTCACGCGTCGCTCGACGCTCACGGTGCATCCCTCGAAGAGATCGGCGCGCGCCGCGGCGAAACCCGAGTCCTGCGATCCCGCGAGTGGATGCGTGCCGCGCACTCTCGCGAAGGTAGCCTCGTCGAGCGCGAGCGCCTGTCTCGATTGCACCCCACCGCAATGCAAAATGGTTGCATGGGCGGCCGATTCGCGGAGCACGATGCGCATCACGTCCACCATCGCCTGCACCGGCACTGCGATCACAATGACATCCGCCTCTACCAGCGCGCTCTCAGCCGCTTCGGGCACGTCATGACCGGCGGCGCGGGCCATCGCGCGATCCTCGGATGACGCGCTCCATCCTCGCACGCGAGCGTGATCGCCCGGAAGCGACATCACGATCGAGCCGCCGATGCAGCCGAGGCCGATGACCGAGACGTTCGTGAGCGTCATCGCAGGCGCGGCTCGAGTGCGATCGCCGCATCGGTGTGCTCGTCGCGGTACTTCACGATGATGGGCGTCTGCAGCGAGAGATGCTGCTGCGCGCCCCAGCCCGACGAGATGGGCCGCGCGCCGGGAACGACCACCGCACCCTCGGGAATCTCGAGTGGCGCGCCGTCTTCCGCTCGATGCACCGTCTCACGCACGAGATCGTACACCGGCGTGGCCCGCGTCAGCATGACCCCCGTGGCGAGTACCGCGCGCCGGCGCACGACGGTGCCCTCGTACACGCCGCAGTTGCCGCCGATGAACACATCATCCTCGACGATCACCGGCGTGGCGTGTGCGGGCTCGAGCACGCCTCCGAGCTGCGCACCGGCGCTCAGGTGCACGCGCTCACCCACCTGCGCGCACGAGCCCACGAGGGCGTGCGAATCGATCGTCGTGCCGGCGCCGATGTGCGCACCGAGATTCACGAGCATAGGCGGCATGCAGATGACGCCCGGTGCGACGTACGACCCACGCCGCACGATCGAGCCGCCCGGCACGATGCGAATGCCATCGGCCAGCGTGAGCTCGCGAGGCAGGAAGAGCCGCCGGTCGAAGAATCGAAACGCGCCGCCGGCAACGTGCCCCATCTCGACCATCTCGCTCACTCGATACGCCAGCAGCATGCCGTCCTTCACCCACTCGACGGCGTGCCACCGTCCGCTCGCATCGCGCTCGGCCGCCCGCACCTCACCGCGCTCCAATGCATCGAACAGCTCGCCGATCGCCCGCTCCGCATCGCCGCGATCGAACGCGCGATCCGCTGCGTTCGCGGCGGCGGCGCGCTCGATGTGCTCGCGTACGGAGTCGAGGGCTGACGGTGCGCGAGCCGTGCGCGAACGTTCCTCGTTCACGCTCAGACCGCGACGAGCCCGCGCGCGAACATCAGCTCGGCGTTCAGAATCGATGCACCCGCCGCGCCGCGAATCGTGTTGTGCCCCATCGCGACCAGCCGAAGATCGAGCATCGGATCGGTGCGCACGCGCCCGACGATCACCGACATTCCGTTTCCGGCATTCACATCGCGACGGGGCTGCGGACGGTCCCGCTCCATCGTCACCATCACCGGCGCCGCGGGCGCGCTCGGCAATCCGAGATCCGTAATCGCGCCCTTCCACGAGCGAAGCACGTGCATCGCGTCGTCGGGTGTGGCTGCGGTCGCGAGCTTCACGGACATGCACGCCGTGTGGCCGTGCTCCACGGCAACGCGATTCACCTGAGCGCTCACCCGCATGCACGCCGGCGTCACCGCTCCGCGCTCGAAGGTGCCGAGGATCTTGAGCGGCTCACTCTCGATCTTTTCTTCCTCTCCGCCACCGATGAAGGGGATGATGTTTCCGAGAATGTCGAGCGAAGGCACACCAGGGTAGCCTGCGCCGGACAGCGCCTGGAGCGTGGTGACGAAGAGCTGCTCCACACCGAACGCCTGATGCAGCGGCGCAAGCGCGAGCGCGATCACCATCGTCGAGCAATTCGAGTTCGTCACGATCGCGCCGCTCCATTTCCGCGCGGCGCGCTGGATGGGCAGCAGTCCGAGGTGATCGGGATTGACCTCCGGGATGAGAAGCGGCACGTCGGCATCCATGCGATAGTTGCGCGCGTTGCTCAATACCAGCTTCCCTGCGCGCGCGAACGCCGCCTCCACCTCCTGCGCCGCGTCGGAATCGAGCGCCGAGAACACGATCGG
>DASXQD010000448.1:0-2280 GCA_036493195.1 Gemmatimonadaceae bacterium
CGGCGGCGCGACGATCGGCACGTGAAGGAACCAGGGAATGAGAAGCGCCAGTGGGCTGGCGCTGTAGGCGAGAGAGCTCGCGTCGGCGGCCGAGAGCACGAGCAGGGGCGCGGGGATCTCGTAGCCGCGATACACGAGGTAGCGCGCGAGCGCGACGAGCGCGAGCACCACGTCGTAGGCGACGATCGGAATGCCGATCGGCGGCGCGACCGCGCGCGTGGAGAGCGCGTACGCGGCCTGCACGGCGATGATCGCGGTCGTCGCCGGCCAGACCCACGCGAGCGTGTAGAGCGCGCGTCCGGTGAGCACCGATGTCGAGACGAGGAGCACAGTGAGCGCGGGGAGCAGCAGCAACCCGCAGAGCGCGCAGAGAAACGCCATCGCGCGCGGTGTCGATTGCAGGCGAGCCGCGCGCCCGGACACCGCGAGATTCCAGACGACCACGAGCGCGGTGAGCACGAGATGCGCCGTCGCGAACTGCGCCGGCGCGAGGAGAGTGCTCATCCGCGCGTGCGAGTCTCGCTGCGCAGCTTCTTCGGCGCAAGCCGGCGGGTGAAGACGTCGAGCGCTTTCTGCGAGTCGCGTGTGGCGGGCGCGAGGATGTCGAGCAGAAGGACCTCGCGCTCCGGGAGCGTGCGAAGCGTGATGTGGCACGCGTCGAGAAAGAGTACGGCAGCGACGCCCCCGTCGGGAAGCTGCCGCACCACGGGCGCACCTATCGTGGCGAAGCCGGCTGCACCGGCCGCCGCTATGAGGAGCCCGGTGAGCGAGGTCGCGTCACGCAGCGAAGGCGCCGCGACTCCGGTGAGGTCGGCGGTGATTTGAGTGAACTGCTGATCGTTGCCTGGAGGCGATTGCACTTGACTCACTTGAGCGTGCGGCGTGACCGGCTAAAGATGCAAGATTTTGCCCGGGCTAGAACATCGACAGCGCCAAGAACGACTTCAGCGAGTCGTTCGTCGAGCGCAATCTCCCGCTCAACATTCGCACCACTGCCCACAGCACCTTGTAGGCGAGATCGCGATTGAACTCGAGCAGCATCTCGAACTCGCTTCGCGAGATCGTGAGCGCCGTCGTGCCGCCATTCGAGATCGCGTCGGTCGAACGCTCGCCTTTGTCGAACACGGCCATCTCGCCGAACAACGCCCCGCGCTTGAGCACCGCGAGCGCCTCCTCGCCGGCGCCCGGGATCTGACGGCTGATGCGCACGCCGCCTTCCACGATGATGAACAGCCGGTTCCCGGGCTCGCCCTCGCGGAAGATGTACTCTCCCGATTCGAAGCTCTTCGTTTCGCACAGCTCGGCGATCTTTCCGAGCTCCTCGTGAGAGAGTCCCGTGAACAGCGGGATCGGGCGAAGCAGCTCGAGAGTGGAGGACATGCTCCAAGGACGAGCGAGAGGTCCCGAATGGTTCCATGGACGTCGAATTACCGGTGCTGGCAGGCACTCACGGCACGCGTGTAACTTGCGGCGTGCGCCGCCTCCCAGTTCTGACCATGCCGAACCTGCTTTCGGCGTCGCGTTTCCCGCTCGCGGCCGCGTTTCTGGCGATCGAGCAGACGCCCGTGCGCGTCGCGCTGATCGGCGCCGCATCGCTCACCGATGTACTCGACGGCTGGCTCGCCCGCCGCCAGCAGACCACCAGGCTCGGCGCCCTTCTCGACCCGATCGCCGACAAGACCTTCGTGCTCGTCGCCATCTCGGCGTTTCTCGTCGCGGGCGAGATCTCGACACTCGAGTATTTCGTCATCCTGCTCCGCGATTTCGCCACCGCGATCGGTTTCGTCGTGGCGTACCTGCTCCGAGGACTCGACCCCAAGAACTTCAAGGCACGACTGTCGGGGAAGGTCGTCACGGTACTGCAACTGGCGACCGTGCTCGCGCTCGTGCTGCATCTCGCGGTCCTGCACCCGCTGATCTGGCTGGTCGGAGCGGCGTCGGTGTGGGCCGTGATAGACTACACGCTGCTGCTCAAGCGCCAGCGCGCACAGGCGTGACGCACGCGGTGCGGATGGCCGTCGTCGCGGTCTTCCTGAACGGTGCGGCGGCATCGGTGGCCCGTGCGCAACGTGTTGCGCCCGAGGTGCGCATCGACGCCTTCGTCGCACATCGCAGCGCGCTCCAGGCGGCGATAGGCGCCGACATCCCGTTCTCCCCCGAGCTCCATCTCGAGCTCGCCGCGGGCGCCGGACCCGCGTTCGGCGGCGGCCCGGATGTGAGCTTCAGTGCCCGTGGAGATGCCGTCGTGCACTTCCTGCTCGATCCGGAACATCGCATGCG
>DASXQD010000449.1:0-18005 GCA_036493195.1 Gemmatimonadaceae bacterium
ACGATGTCGTCGAGACCGGCGAGCGGAACGAAGTCCTTGATCAGCGGAGCGCGATTATCGGTGCGCTTGCCGAGGCGAATCGTCGCCATCTGGGTGAGAGAGCCGATCGGCTTCGAGTGTCCCTTGCGGACGCTTTCGACACCGGCCATGAACGTGGTCGCCACTGCGCCCAATCCCGGGGTGAGCACACCCAGGCGGCCGGCAGCCGGACGAATTGCGGGCTTGTCGCCCGTGGGGCGTCCGCTCCCCGAGGTCGTACCCTGCACGACTTATTCTCCTTTCGCGATGAACCGCTGCAGCGAGCGAGCCCCGCGGGGCACCACTCGAGGCGAGTCGTGCAACGCGCGTACCGGCCCCGCTGGCTCCGTCTGCAGCCCCCGATGCACGGCCTTGACGCGCTGCGCCGCGGTGATCCACGCGGTAACGGTCAACAGGACGATGATTGCGATCAGAACCAACCCATGGAACGCCAATCCGAAAAACGCCTGCGGCGCCGAGAGCAGCACCACGCGCTCGGGACGCTGCAAGATGCCGACGCGCGCATCGATCCCGAGCCCCTCCGCGCGCGCACGTGTGTACGAGGTCAGGAACGACCCGATCAACGCGAGCACGCACGTGCCGACCATCGGCACGCTCCACCATTCCGGACGCGTCGCGAAGAACACCGCGAGTCCACCGAGCACGAACCCATCCGCGATGCGATCGAGCGTCGAATCATAAAACGCGCCGAACACCGAGCTTCGCTCCGTTCGGCGCGCCACTTCCCCATCCAGCACGTCGAACAGCGCCGTCAATCCGAGCAGCCAGCCGCCGAGCCTGATGTGCCCGAGTCCGTACAGCACGCCGCACGAGATCGTGCACAGCGTACCAATCGTCGTGATCGTGTTCGGATGCACATCGAGGCGAACCAGCCACACCGCCACCGGATCGATGAGGCGCAGATATCCTGCTTTGAGCCAGTCCGGCAGTATTTTCATCCGTTTCCGCGCGCCATCCTCGACGTCGCTGTCTCCGCGTGCGCGACGGGCCGGAGTGGTATGCTCCGGCCCGTTAAGTTATCCCGCAGCGTCACGCGGAGCAACCCGCGCGCACGTGCATCACGCGCACGCGCATCATGGCACAGTCCAGTCCGTGCTCGCCGTGAGCGTCACGTTGTCTTTCGTGTACGTGCGCGCGCCATCGGCCGTGCGCGCCTTGAGCGTGACGGCGGCACCGGAACCGATGCCCGACACCGTCAGCGTCTTGTCGCTGTTCGCCGGCACCTGTCCGATGAACACATCGCTTCCGCTCGATGACACATACGCGTTCACGGCCTGGTTGGCGTTGTTCGTCAGATGCACCGCCATGCCGCTCGCCGGCGCCGGTGCGCTGTTCACTTCGACCTTGCGATTGCACGCGGTGAGCGCGGCAGCCAACAGAATCAGGGAAAGTATTCGCATCGATTCGACTCCTCTGTGCGGGACATGTGATCCACGAGTCCCGTGCAAAGTACGTGCTGAGCCGTCAAGACGGCGACTCACATGCGGTTGCGATCGGGTCCGCGAGCGCTCGCACGAATTGCAGCCGCACCGCCCCGCCCCGATATTCCCTTCGTCATGACCTCCACCGCTGACAATCGCCCCGATCCCGGTCTCGCGTGGAGCGCCGACGAGCATCGTCGAGTCGGAGGCGAGGTCACGGAGTGGATTGCGACCTATCTCACGTCGCTGCCCGCGGCTCCGGTGTTCCAGCCCGTTCCCATTGATCTCGCGGGCGCAATGATGGGCACTCCGGTGCCGGCGACCGGAGAGCCGGTGAGTGAGATTCTCGAGCGCTTCGAGCGCGAGATCGGCCGGTATCCCTTCGGCAATGGGCACCCGCGTTTCTCTGCGTGGGTGAATTCCCCGCCCGCACCGATCGGCATCTACGCGCAGGCACTCGCCGCCGCGATGAATCCGAGCGTCGCCGGCGGCAATCACGCTGCGGTATGGGTCGAGCGCCAGGTGATCGAGTGGTTCAAGAAGATCTTCGGCTTTCCTGCCGCCAGCATGGGATTGCTCGTGAGCGGGAGCTCGGCCGCCGCCATCACCGGACTCGCGGTCGCGCGACATGCGGCCGCGACGCGCATCGGCTGGGACATGCGTCGCCACGGCGCCCACATCATGAACGAAGGGGGATCCCCGGTTCCGATGCTCGTCTACGAGAGCGCGGAGGCCCACTCGTGTCACCAGAAAGCCGTCGAGCTGCTCGGCCTGGGGAGCGCACACATTCGCGTCGTGCCGAGCGATGACGCGCTTCGAATGCGCCCGGACGCTCTCGCTGCAATGCTCGCCGACGACATCGCGCGCGGCGCCCTGCCGGTTGCCGTCATCGCGAGCGCAGGGACGGTGAACACCGGCGCGATCGATCCACTCGACGCCATCGCGGATGTATGTGCGCGTCACGGTGTGTGGATGCACGTGGACGGTGGCTACGGCGCACCGGCGATTCTGACCAGCGACTATCGCGCGGAGCTGGCGGGGATCGGGCGCGCGGACAGCGTCGGCATCGATGCGCACAAATGGATGTACGTGCCGGTGGATGCGGGAATGGTGCTCATCCGCAGCGCGAAGCTGATGCGCGACACGTTCAGCCTCGTTCCGCCGTACCTGCGAAGCGACGACGACCGCCACGGGGTGCACGGTCCGCCGTGGCTCAGCGAGTACGGCTCGGAGCAGACGCGCCCCTTCCGCGCGCTGAAGATGTGGATGGCCCTTCGCTACTTCGGCACGTCGGGATACGCGCGGCTGATCGCGCACGACATCGCGATGGCGCGTCTTCTCGCCGATCGCGTGCGCGCGACGCCGGAGCTCGAGCTCCGGGAGCCCCAGGGGCTGAGCATCGTCTGCTTTCGCGCCGTGCCGGCAGCGCTGAATGGCGACGATGCCGCGATCGACGCGCTCAACCAACGCGTGCTTGCCTCACTGCAGCTGGGTGGCAAAGCCTTTCTCTCCAGTACCGTGCTCGGCGGACGTAGCTGGCTGCGCGCCTGTATCGTGAATCCCGGCACGACACCGGAGGATATCGATGCCGTGCTCGATGCCGTGCTCGATGCCGTGCTGGAGGAAGCGCGAAGCTACTTGTAGAGTCGGTACTTCTTCGTCGACTGCTCGAAGGCGATCGTCGCCGGAACTGAAGCATCGATCAGCGAATCGGGATCCGCACCGCTCAGAAACGCCTGGCGACCGCCGGCGACGCCGAACAGCTGATTGAATCCCTTCTGCTGAAAGCGAATCGAATCGTGATTCACCTGTATCGCTGCCCAGATGAGCGCGGCGCCGAGCCTCGCGGTGTTGAGGCGCTCGCGATCGGTGATGGTGAGGCGAATGCCGTTGATGCCGACGCCGCCGTACTTGTCGTCGCCCGGATGTTGTGGCGTGAATCGCTCCTCGGAGAATTTGACTCCCGGCAGGTTGCGCGATTCGAGCAGATCGATCGCCTTCTTCGCATTGATCCACGGCGCGCCGACGAGCTGAAACGCGTCGGGGGTACCGCGCCCGACCGAGATGTTCGTCGCCTCGAGCCATACGACGCCGGGATACAGGGTCGCGCTCGTCAGATTCGGCATGTTGGGTGACGGCTTGATCCACGGGAGCTTGGTCTGATCGAACCAGTCCTCGCGTCGCCATCCGGTGACGGGGATCACGCGCAGATCCGCGTGCAGCGCGAGGACGTCGTTGTAGAAGAGCGCGAGCTCGCCCATCGTCAAACCGTGCCGCATGGGAATGGGATAGAGAGCAGTTGGCGTGGCCGCGCGCGCGGAGCTGTGGGAGCCGGCAAATGCGAATGCCGTATCGAGGAGCGGACCCTCTACATGCAAGCCCGTGATCGGATTCGGCCTGTCGAGCACGAGCACGCGCACGTGTTGCTGCGCCGCCGCGCGCATCGCGTAGACCATCGTGGCCTCGAACGTCCAATCACGCGCGCCGAGGTCCTGAAGATCGATGACGAGCACGTCGAGTGTCTTCAGCACGCTGTCCGGCGGGGCGAGCGCCGTCGCGCCATAGAGCGAATAGATCGGAATCCCGGTGCGTGCGTCACGCCCGTTCGCCAGATTCGTCCTGTCCTCAGTGCCGCGAATGCCATGTTCCGGAGACAGGAGCGCGATGACTTTGGGTCCCCTGCCCGCACGCTCCGTCGACCTGCGCACGAGGAGATCGATGTCGCTCACACCATGCTCGTCCACGCCCGTCTGGTTCGTCAGCAGCCCAATCCGCTTGCCATCGATGAGCGCCGCACTGTCCGCGAGCAGCACGGTGATCCCGGGACGCACGTGCCCCGCTCCGCGACGCGCGTGCTCCACCGGTGCGCTGCCCATGCACGCGAAGGCGACGACCAGTGTCGCAAGCACGCCCTTTCTCGTATATCGATGCATTCCTTCTCCGATGTGAGCCGATGACGCCACAAGATACATCACGCGATCCGCGCGGACACCATCCTGAGGGACGAACGAGCGGAGCGAACGCATGAGGCTCACCGCGATCGACTGGGCGATCGTCGCCGCCTACTTCTCGCTCTCCACCGGCATCGGCTTCTATTTCACGAAGCGCGGCGGCGAGAGCCTCAGTGAGTACTTCCTGTCGGGGCGCGACGTTCCCTGGTGGCTCGCCGGCGCATCGATGGTGGCCACCACGTTCGCCGCCGATACCCCGCTCGTGGTGACCGGACTCGTCGTCGCGAACGGCGTCGCGGGCAACTGGCTCTGGTGGGACTTCCTGATGAGCGGCATGCTCACCGTCTTCTTCTTCGCGCGGCTCTGGCGGCGTGCGGGTGTGATGACGGATGTCGAGTTCGCGGAAATCCGCTACAGCGGCAAACCCGCGGCAGTGCTGCGCGGTTTTCGCGCGCTCTACCTCGCCATCCCGATCAATCTGCTCGTGCTCGGCTGGGTCACGCGCGCGATGATCAAGATCCTCACGATCTCGCTCGGCGTGAATCCCTACGCGGCCGTGGGCATCTGCTTCCTGGTCACGATGTTTTACGCGGTGGCTGCCGGATTGTGGGCCGTGCTCTGGACCGATCTCGTCCAGTTCGTGATCAAGATGACGGCGGTGATCGTGCTCGCGGTGTTCGCCGTGCGCGCGGTGGGTGGCATGACGGCGCTCAAGGCGGGAGTGGCGGCGCACTTCGGCGGCGAGTCGGCGGGACTCTCCGTGCTACCGGTGTCGATGCAGCACGGACATCTGGCTGCGTATCCGTGGATGCCGCTCACGGCGCTCGGTGTCTTCCTCTTCATGCAGTGGTGGGCCGCATGGTATCCCGGCGCGGAGCCGGGCGGCGGCGGCTACATCGCGCAACGCATCTTCTCGGCGCGCACCGAGCGCGACGGCGTGCTCGCGACCCTTTTCTTCCAGGTCGCGCATTACGCCCTGCGCCCGTGGCCGTGGATCATCACCGGGCTCGCAACGATCATCCTCTACCCGAATCTTCAGGACAAGGAAGCGGGCTACGTGCACGCCTTCGTCGATCTGCTCCCGACCCCGTGGCGCGGATTCATGCTCGCGGGATTCGCGGCCGCCTACATGTCGACGGTCGGAACGCAGCTCAACTGGGGCGCATCGTATCTCGTCAACGACTTCTACAAGCGATTCCTGAAGAAGAACGAGACCGAGAAGCATTACGTGAACGTGTCGCGCGTGGCGACGGTCTTCCTGTTCGCGATGTCGCTCGTCGTGACGTGGCAGATCTCGTCCGTGGGCGACGCGTGGCGGCTGCTGCTGGCACTCGGCGCAGGCACGGGACTCGTGCTCATTCTGCGGTGGTACTGGTGGCGCATCAACGCCTGGTCAGAGATCAGCGGCATGATCGCGTCGTTCGCGACCTCGCTGGCGGTGCTCGGCTATCTGGGACCCGTGTTCGTTCCGAAAGTCGTGGCGGCCGGCGGACCGGAAGCGGACGCCTGGGTCATGATCATCACCGTCGCGGTCACGACCGTCGTGTGGCTCGTCGTGACGTTCGCCACGAAACCGGAACCGGAGGCGGTGCTCGAGGCGTTCTACAAGCGCGTGCGCCCCGGCGGTCCGGGATGGGTTCGCGTATCCTCGAAGCTCGGCTACGGGCGCGAGGAGATTCCGGGAGGGCGCTGGGCGTGGGCGAACTGGCTCGCCGGCGTGATTGCGGTGTATGCAACGCTGTTCGGGATCGGGAAGATCGTGTTTGGCGAGTGGCTGGCAGGCGCGGTCCTGTGCGTGATCGCCGTGGTTGCTTTCGCCTGGATTGCCCGGTCCTTTACGGGGGACCGCTTTGCGGCCGAACCGTTGAACGACAAGTAGCTAGCTACTATATTTTCCATTGAGTTACCGCTCCAATTCGTCTCTATAGTTGAGGTAGACATGAGCACCACTCAGCAACCCGCCGTTACCGTTTCCGTCACGCCTGCGGCCGCAGTCGAGGTCAAGCGCTTCATGGAACAGGAAGGGGTCGCCGAGACCGGCGGCGGACTTCGCGTGAGTGTGCAGCCGGGCGGCTGCAGCGGCTTCAAGTACGGTCTTCTCATCGAGGAGAAGGCGGCCGATGACGATCTCATCGTCGAGCAGGAGGGATTCAAGGTGTTCGTCGATCCCTTCTCCGCTCAGTATCTCAATGGCGTGACGATCGACTACGTCTCGTCGATGCAGGGCTCGGGCTTCACGTTCTCGAACCCGAACTCGACGGGCGGCTGCGGCTGCGGCAGCTCGTTCAACGCGTAAGCGCTGACGCACGAGCACCGGCGCACCGGATGCGCCGGAACGAACGACACTCGAGGCCCGCGACGGTGATTGCCGTCGCGGGCTTTGTTGCATTCGGCTAGCGCGTGCACACCTTTGGCGCGCTCGATCTCGTCGTGCTGCTCGCCTACCTCGGGGGCACGACGGCGCTCGGACTCTGGGTCGGAAGACGGCAGCGCAGCTCGAACGACTACTTCGTTGCCGAGCGCTCGATTCCGTGGTGGGCGGTGTTGTTCTCGGTGGTCGCCACGGAGACGAGCGCGCTCACCTTCATCTCGACCCCGGGGCTGAGCTACGGTGACACAGCGAACACCGGCGATCTCGGATTCCTGCAGATCGTTGCCGGCTACGTGATCGGACGGATCGTCGTCGCGTACACGCTGCTGCCGCGCTACTACGACGGAAAGCTCGTCACGGCCTACGCGCTGCTCGAGCAGCGATTCGGTGTGGCCACGCGGAGATTCACATCGATCGTGTTCATGGCGACGCGCGCACTCGCGGATTCCGTGCGCGTGTTCGCGACGGCGATTCCGATCGCCATCATCATCGGTCCCGCGGTGAAGAATCCCGCGCTCGTGACTCCGATCGCTGTGCTCATTCTCGGCTTGCTCACGATCATCTACACGTATCGCGGCGGGATGAAGGCGGTGGTGTGGACGGAGCTCGTGCAGGCGGGCGTCTACGTATTCGGCGGCATCGTGGCCATCGTGCTGCTCGGTCGTGCGGTGCCCGGAGGCTGGGCGCAGATCTTTCACAGCGCGGGCGACGCCGGCAAGCTGCACACGATCGATCCGTACCTCGGACTCGATCGACCGTACACGCTCTTCGCCGGGCTGCTCGGCGGCGCGTTTCTCTCGATGGCGTCGCACGGCGCGGACCAGCTGATCGTGCAGCGCCTGCTCAGCGCGCGCTCACTGCGCGATGCGCAGCGCGCGATCATCGGCAGCGGCTTCGCGGTGTTCGTGCAGTTCACGCTCTTTCTCGTGATCGGGCTGGGGCTCTGGGCCTTCTACCAGGGGCGACACTTCGACGCGACGGATGTGATCTTCCCCACGTACATCGTAGAGCACATGCCCGCGGGCCTCCTCGGCCTGATCGTGGCCGCGATCGTCGCGGCGACCATGAGCACGCACTCCGGGGCGATCAACTCGCTCGCTGCCGCGGCGACGAACGACATCTATCTTCCGATTGCGAAGCTCTCGCCCGATGATCCGCGGGCGCTGCGCATCTCGCGGGCGCTGGCGGCGATCTGGGGAGTGATTCTCACCGGCGGCGCCCTCATGTTTCATGCGCAGGGCACGCCGGTAGTGGTGCTCGCGCTCTCGATCGCAAGCTTCACGTATGGAGGACTGCTCGGTGGCTTCTTTCTCGGAATACTCTGGCGGCGCGCGGTTCAGCGCGATGCGCTGGTCGGCATGAGCGTGGGGATTCTCGCAATGGCCATCGTGGTATCCGCAAGGCCGCTTGGGGCGGCATTTCCATCGCTCGGTCCAGCACTGGCACCGGTCGCGCGCATCGCGTGGCCATGGTACGTGTTGATCGGCACCACGATCACGATCGCGACGGGGATCCTCTCTTCGCTGTCACATCCGATGCCGCAGATGGTCCAGGAGGTGAGCGCATGATGGGATTCGTGATCGGCGTGGACGCAGGAGGCTCGCGCACGCGCGTGCTGGTGGCGGATTCCGATGGAGAGACGATCGCGACGGCCGAGCGCGATGGGGCGGCGGTGCGGCCCGGCGAGATCGAGCGGTCGGCATCGATCATCGCGGGCGCCGTGCGCGACGCGCTCACCACGGTGCACCCCACGTTCGGCACACCGCGCGCACTGTGCGCAGGTGTTGCAGGCGCCGGACGCGAGAGCGAGCGGCGCGCGCTCGCCGCGGCGCTCATGAACGAGTCGCTTGCAGACGATGTGCTGGTCGTGACGGATGCGGAGATCGCGCTCGCGGATGCTTTCGGCGATGAAGCCGGCATCGTGCTGATCGCGGGCACCGGCTCGATCGCGTACGGACGTGGCCCCGCGGGGGTGCTCGAGCGCGTGGGCGGCTGGGGGCCGGCGATCGGCGATGAAGGCGGCGGTCTCTGGATCGCGCGGCGCGCGCTCAGCGTGGTGACGGCGGCGACTGATGGTCGCGAGCCCGACACATCGCTCGTGGGTGCGATTCTCACGGCCGCGGAGATCGACGACGTCGAGTCGCTCATTCCTTGGGCGGCGAGTGCGAGCGTGTCGCAGATCGCATCGCTCGCGCCAGTGGTCGTCGCGAGCGCGGAGGCGGGCGATCTGCGCGCCAACGCGCTGCTCGGCCTCGCAGCCGAGGAGCTGGTGCTGCACGTGCGCACGCTCGCGCGCTCGCTTTTTCAGGATGAGCGCGCGGCCGTGCAGATCGCCCTCGGTGGCGGACTGCTCGAGCCCGGAAGCGCGCTGCGCCGCCGCGTCGAGCACCGACTCAAGTCGGCCGTTCCGGGCGGGAAGGTGCACTCCGCCGCGATCGTCGCGGTGCGTGGCGCGGTGCGGCGCGCGCTGCAGATCGGAGTCGAGCAGAGCGCGAGCTAGAGATTCTAGTGCGTCTCGGTCTCCGGACGTCCACCGGGATTCCACACGGGCAACGGACCATTGGCGAGCAGCGCGACGGCCCGCACCGCGGAGTTGATCACTGCGGTCATGTGCGAGAAGTCGATGCGCGAGAGATTGTCGGACGGTCGGTGGTAGTCCGCGTGCAGGTTGAATGACGACAAGGTGTGCGCAGGGATGCCGCGCTCGGCGAACGCGATGTTGTCGCTTCGCTCGTAGAAGTGCTGCGACGGACGCGGATCTGCCACCACCGCAATGTGCGCGTGCGCGAGCATCGCACCCATGGTCGAGCGATCGAATCCCGTGAGCCATGCCTTTCCCGGGCCACCCGCGAGCGAGTCGGGCCTCCCGATCATTTCGGTTTCCAGATTGGCGACCACACTGTCCAAGGAGAGCGGGAAATGCGCGATGAGCCAGTTCGTGCCGAGGAGCCCTTCCTCTTCGCCAGTGGTGAGCACGAAGAGGATCGAGCGCTTGGGGTGCGGGCCACTCGCAAGCGTCTTTGCGACCGAGAGCACGGAGACCGTGCCCGACGCGTCATCGTCCGCACCGTTGTAGATCGAATCGCCGCCGACCGGGGCGCCGATGCCGAGATGATCGTAGTGCGCATCGACTAGAACGATCTCACTCGCGAGCTTCGGGTCGCTTCCCTGCAGCAGGCCGATCACGTTATAGGCGGTCTCGTGCCGCCCCGGTGCGTTGTCCGAGAACCCGGAGCGCAGCGTGATGCCGCTGTCGGTGGCCGATACCGGCACGCGCTGATAATAGCCGCTGTCACCCATCGGACGGAGCCCGATCGCCTTCATCTCGTTCGCGATGAAGCGCGCTGCACGCGCGCCGCCGCGCGATCCGGTGAGTCGTCCCTCCATCGAATCGTCCGCCAGCGCAGACTCCATGCGGCGCACCTCTGCGCTCCGCACCTTCGGCACCGCGCGGGCCTGCGCGCGCGATGATACGGGAGCGATCGCGAGCGCTGCGAGTATGGCAATTGCGAGTTGACGCATCTATCGCTCGCCGCGCACGGTTTCCCAGCGATCCATGACCGCGGTCGCGAGACAGTTCCCTACCAGGTTGATCGACGTGCGCGCCATGTCCATCACGGCATCGACGCCGAGGATGACGGCGACGCCTTCGAGCGGCAGGCCGAACTGCGCGAGCGCGCCGGAAAGGATGACGAGTGACGCGCGCGGCACCGCTGCGACGCCTTTGCTCGTCAGCATGAGCGTGAGCATCATGAGCAGCTGCGACTTGAGCGACATGTCCACGCCGGCCGCCTGCGCGATGAACACGGACGCCACGGCGAGATAGAGCGTGCTGCCATCGAGGTTGAAGGAATAGCCGGTGGGGAGCACGAAGGCGACGATGCGCCGGGGCACGCCGAACGCCTCCATCGCCTCGAACGCGCGCGGCAAAGCCGCCTCTGACGACGCGGTGGAAAACGCGATGAGCCACGGCTGCTTTACCGCGCGCCAGAATTTCCCGAGCGGGATTTTCGCCAGGAGTGCGACCGGGATCAGCACACAGACGATGAACACCACGAGCGCGATGTACAGCGTGATGATGAGCATCGCCAGATGGCTCAACACCCCGATTCCGCTCGCGCCGACGGTCACCGCGATGGCACCGCCGATGCCGAATGGAGCGAACGCCATCACCAGATCGGTGAGCTTGAACATGATCTCGGACAAGCTCTCGCAGAACGCCAGCATCGTGAGCTTCTGCGTCTTGCTCGTACGAGCCAGCGCGACGCCGAAGAGCACCGAGAAGAACACGATTTGCAGCACTTCGTTGGTGGCCGCTGCCTCGAAGAAGCTTTGCGGCACGATGTGCTCGATCACGCCCGCGATCGTGACGTGCGTCTGCGCGAGATCGTTGCCGAGCGTGGCCGACCCATTCGAAATGTTCACGCCCGCGCCCGGGCGGATGATGTTCACCGCGGCGAGACCGATCACCAGTGCGAGCGTCGTCACGATCTCGAAGTAGATGATCGATCGCAGCGCCAGCTTGCCAACGCGCTTCATGTCGTCGCCGTGCCCCGCAATGCCCACGACGAGCGTCGAGAAGATCAGCGGCACGATGAGCAGCTTGATCATCCGCAAAAAGATCGACGACAGGATCTTGAGCGATGCCGCCTCGAAGATGGGCTTGGGCTGCCCCGGGGCAGCGTTCGGAAATGCCATCCCGACGAGTACGCCAACGACCATCGAGATGAAGATCCAGTGCGTCAGCGTCAGGCGACGGAAGATGCCGCCCTTGCGTGGCTCTGCCGCGCTACTCACTCGAGACCTGCCGCACGCCGCAGCAAAGCACGGAGCACGCTCAAACGACCGGAGTCGTGTCGCTTCCCCTGGCCGCGGCAGCCGCACGTCCCGCCATGACTTTGCGGTGCACCGAGTGCGAGTAGCCGTACGCGTAGTAGAACACCAGGCCGATCACCAGCCAGATGGCGAAACGGATCCAGGTAATTCCCGGCAGCTGAATCATCAGATACACGCAGGCAACGATCGAGATGATCGGTGTGAGCGGTACCCATGGCACCCGAAATGGACGTGGACGATCCGGCTCGAGTCGCCGCAGGAAGATCACGCCAGCCGACACGAGCACGAACGCGAACAGCGTTCCGATGTTCGTCAGGTCCACCACTTCGGCGATGTTGGCGAACGCCGAGAATACTGCGACGAAGACGCCCGTGAGGATCGTACCCACGTAAGGCGTCTTGAAGCGCGGATGGATTTTGGCCATGACCGGCGGCAGCAGCCCGTCGCGAGCCATCGAGAAGAAGATTCGCGGCTGTCCAAGCTGGAACACCAGCAGCACGCTCCCCATTGCCACCACGGCGCCCAGCGACACGATCAGTCTCGACGCCTTGAGCAATGCTGGCGGCCCCGACGCGTACTGCAGCGCGGTGATCATCGGCTCGGCCGTGCCCAGCGACTTCCACGGCGCCATCCCCGTCATCACCACCGAGATCGCGATGTAGAGCACCGTGCACACCACGAGACTCATGATGATGCCGAACGGCATGTCCTTGGCGGGATTCTTCGCCTCTTCGGCCGCTGTCGATACGGCGTCGAATCCGATGTAGCTGAAAAATATGATCGCCGCGGCCGCGCTGATTCCGGGGAACCCGTTCGGCGCGAAGCCACCGGTGGCGGGATCGTGCCAGTTGTGCGGCTTGATGAGAAACGCACCGACGGCAATGAAAAACAGGATGATGCCGATCTTGAGCAGCACCATCGCGTTGTTCGAATCGGCCGATTCCTTAATCCCGATCACCAGGATGACCGTGATCGCCACCACGACCAGGAACGCCGGCAGGTTGATGATGATCGGCAGGCCGAAGATGTGGGGCGCGTTGCTCCACGCGGAGGCGATGTATTGCTGGAGTGGATCCGTCGGACTCGCGCCGAGCGTGGTGAAGGCCGCATGAGCCGTGCGATAGTCAGTTGCCAGCCATGCCGGGATGCTCAGTCCGAAGTGGCCAAGGAGCTCGCGGAAGTATCCCGCCCACCCGATCGCCACGCCGATGTTGCCCACCGCGTACTCGATGATCAGATCCCACCCGATGATCCACGCGACGAACTCGCCGATACTCGCGTACGCGTACGTGTATGCCGAACCGGAGATGGGCACCATCGCCGCGAACTCGGCGTAGCACAGGGCGGCGAATCCGCACGCGACGGCAGTCAGAAGAAACGAGAAAATGATCGCCGGCCCCGCTCCCGGACGCAGAGTGTCTCCGACGATCGCGGTGCCGGTGGTGGCAAAAATTCCGGCCCCGATCGTGGCCCCCACGCCCAACGCCGTGAGGTGCCACTTGTTCAATGACCGTTTCAGTCCGCCTCGGCGCTCGACATCTGCTTCGCAGTCGGCCACCGACTTCCGGACGAACAGGGACGACGCCATCAGCGGCTCCCTCCGGCTACATCTCCAGCACTCACCTGGATGCTCCCGAGCGCGCGATCAATGTCCGCTCCGCGCGGACCCGAACGCCGGCTCCCGAGACGCACCGGATCCGCGCGACTCCGTGTCCTCGATGCGCATGTTGTAGAACGACCGGTACACGAAGATCGCGGAGATGATGAAGAACACCAGAGCAAGCGCATGACTGAATCCAGCGCCGCGCTGCGCGGTGAGCGACACCGCGAGCTCCACGGCGAGCAGCCCGAAGAGCGTCGTGAACTTGATGATCGGATTGAGCGCGACCGATGACGTATCCTTGAACGGGTCGCCCACCGTGTCGCCGACGACCGTCGCGGCGTGAAGCTCGGTTCCCTTCTGTTTGAGCTCCACCTCGACGATCTTCTTCGCGTTGTCCCACGCGCCGCCCGCATTGGCCATGAACACGGCCTGGTAGAGCCCGAACAGCGCGATCGAGATCAGATAGCCGATGAAGAAGTACGGCTCGACGAACGCGAAGGCGAGCGTCGCAAAGAAGACGCAGATAAAGATGTTGAGCATCCCCTTCTGCGCGTACTTCGTGCAGATCTCGACGACGGCCTTGCTGTCCACCACCGACGCCTTGGTCACGCCCTCGAGCTTGATGTTCGCCTTGATGTACTCGACTGCGCGATAGGCTCCCGTGGTCACCGCCTGAATCGAAGCTCCGGTGAACCAGTAGATCATCGAGCCGCCGGTGATCAGGCCGAGCAGGAACGGCGGGTGCAGCAGCGACAGATTGCCGATGAGCTCAGGCTTGAGGCCGTCGGTGAGCGCAACGATGATCGAGAAGATCATCGTGGTCGCGCCCACGACCGCGGTGCCGATGAGCACCGGCTTCGCGGTCGCCTTGAAGGTGTTGCCCGCGCCGTCGTTCTCCTCGAGAAGGTGCTTCGCGCGCTCGAAGTTCACCTTGAAGCCGTACTTCGACTGGATCTCCTGCTCGATGCCGGGCAGCTGCTCGATCGTCGAAAGCTCGAACACCGACTGAGCGTTGTCCGTGACGGGACCGTACGAGTCGACGGCGATCGTGACCGGGCCCATGCCGAGGAATCCGAAGGCCACGAGTCCGAATGCGAACACGGCCGGCGCCATCATGATCCCCGCATCTGCCGCGGCTCCCGGCGTGATCGCCGGAATGCCCATGCTCACGTAGTAGCCCGCGGCCATGAGGCCCATGATCGTAATGCCGAGCCAGTACGCGCTCATGTTGCCGGCCACGAGGCCGGAGAGAATGTTCAGCGACGCGCCGCCCTCGCGTGACGACGTGACGACTTCCTTCACGTGCCGCGATGACGTGGACGTGAACACCTTCACCAGCTCGGGAATGATCGCGCCCGCGAGCGTGCCGCAGGTGATCACCGTGGACAGCTTCCACCAGAGCGTGCCATCGCCCAGTGTCGGAATGATCATCTTGGACACGAGATACGTGAACGCCACCGACACGATCGACGTCAGCCACACGAGCGTCGTGAGCGGCGTCTCGTAGTTCATGTTGTCCGCATCGCCGAAGCGCGCCTTTGCAATCGCGCCGTTGATCAGATACGACACGCCGCTCGCGATGATCATCACGATGCGCATCACGAAGATCCACACGAGCAGCTGCACCTGCACCTTCGTATCCGGAACCGCGAGCAGAATGAAGGCGATCAGCGCGACGCCGGTCACGCCGTACGTCTCGAAGCCGTCGGCGCTCGGTCCGACCGAGTCGCCCGCGTTGTCGCCCGTGCAGTCCGCGATCACGCCGGGATTGCGCGCATCGTCTTCCTTGATGTTGAAGACGATCTTCATCAGGTCGGAGCCGATGTCGGCGATCTTCGTGAAGATGCCGCCCGCGATACGCAGCGCCGCGGCGCCGAGCGATTCGCCGATCGCGAAGCCGATGAAGCACTGACCCGCGTAGTCACCCGGGATGAAGAGGAGAATGCAGAGCATCATCAGCAGCTCGATGCTGATGAGCAGCATGCCGATGCTCATGCCCGCGCTGAGCGGAATCGCGTAGCACGGATACGGCTTGCCGCGCAGGCTGGCGAACGCCGTGCGCGAATTCGCGAACGTGTTCACGCGAATGCCGAACCATGCCACGCCGTAGCTCCCCGCAATGCCCAGAAGGCTGAAGGCGAGAATGATCAGCACGCGCACGGGCGCAAAGCTGAGGAGATAGCCGAAGTAGAGCACGATGACGAGGCCGATGAAGACCTCGAGCAGGAGAATGAACTTTCCCTGCGTCGTGAGATACGTCTTGCACGTCTCGTAGATCAGCTCCGAGACCTCGAGCATCGATTCGTGTACCGGCATCGACTTGAGCTTCGAGTAGATGACGACGCCGAACGCCAATCCGAGCGCGCAGATGAGCAGCCCCCACAGAAGCAGCTTGTCGCCCGGAATCCCGTTGAGGAAGGTGACCTGCGACAGATCGGGAACCTTGAGGTTCGCCTCGCCGCCGGCAGCGCTGTCCTGCGCGAAGGCGTTCAGCGCGACGAACGGCAGAATCACGATCGCAAGCAGCATCGCCGGCCAGCGCGAGAGGACGCGTTTGAACGAATGGTGCATGTTGCTCATTAGTGAAAGTCTCCAGAGAGGTGCAGAAGCCGCCGCGTCCATCGTCGCATGCGGGAGAAACAGGGTCGAACGCGCTCGGCTGCGCGGTGGGGCATTCGCTACACAGCCTCCACTCGGCGCCAGAGCGCGTACACCGGAATGCCGATCAGTACGAGCACCAGGCCGAAGAGGGCCTGCGTGCGCGTCTGCGGCGCCACGAGCAGGATGATCGCGACGGCGCTCGCCAGCAGAATGTAGAGCGCCGGCAGCGCCGGATACCCGAAGGCGCGATACGGACGCTCGATCTCGGGATGCGTGCTGCGCAGAATGAACAACCCGATCGTGGTGAGCACGTAGAAGATGAGCGCCGCGAAGATCACGTAATCGAGCAGCTGGCCGTACGTTCCGGTCAGGCAAAGGAGCGACACCCACACCGACTGCACGATCAGCGCGAACGACGGCACTGCCTTGGCATTGAGTGTGCCCGCGCGGCGGAAGAACAGCCGATCGCGCGCCATCGCGAAATAGACGCGAGCACCGGCGAGAATCAGCCCGTTGTTGCAGCCGAAGGTGGAGATGAGGATCGCGATCGCCATCATCGTCGCGCCCGCAGGCCCGAACATCTGCTCCGTCGCGGCGGTGGCGACGCGATCCTGCGTCGCGTGCGCAATGCCGCGGGCGAGCACCGATGCGCCATCGGCGGCGCCGTGCAGCGGCAGCACCTGCAGATAGCCGACGTTCGCGAGCACGTACAGCACGCTCACTAGTCCCGTGCCGAATACCAGCGCCAGCGGAAGATTTCTGCGCGGATTCTGAACCTCGGCCGCCGCAAAGGTCACGTTGTTCCACGCGTCGCTCGAGAACAGCGAGCCGACCATCGCTGCCCCGGCCGCGAGCACGAACGCTCCCGTGTACGAGGTCACGCCGGAGAACGCGGCACCGAAGTTTGCGGTGATCGCGGTGCTGTTTCGCCCGACCGTGAAACCGAGAATGATCAGCAGGGCGAGCGCACCCGTCTTGACGACGGTGAGCGTCGTCTGGACGAGCTTGCCCTCGCGTACACCGCGCAGATTCACCCAGGTGAGCAGCCATACGGTGATGAGCCCCGCCAGCCGCTGCGGCGTGAGGCCGAGCTGGATCGCGGCGGAGGGATCGGTGCAGCCGAGCGCGCGAACGCACAGATCGGCCTGCGGAAACCACGCATAGCGATCAGGAGTGATGGCCGGCCAGATCACGCCGAGGAATCGTCCGAAGGCGACTGCGACCGCGGCGATCGTTCCCGTCTGGATGACGAGGAAAAGGGTCCACCCGTAGAGAAAACCCATGAGTGGACCCATCGACTCTCGGAGAAACACATACTGCCCGCCCGCGCGGGGATACATCGCGGCGAGCTCCCCGTAGGCGAGCGCGCCGAGAAGCGTAATCAGCCCGGTGAGCCCCCACACCAGGAGGAGCCACAGGGGCGAGTCCACGGCGCGCGCGATGCTCGCAGACACGATGAAAATGCCCGAGCCGATCATGGAGCCGGCAACGAGCATCGTCGCATCCGTCAGGGTCATGGCCCGGACGAACTCGGTCGGAGACAGCGTACGTTCGCGCTCGATGGTCCCAGCGGCCATGTACTTCCTCGATCGATGCGGATTGCGCGCAGGCAGGACCCCGGGAAGGGTCGTGGTAACCACTTGCCGGAGCGTAGTAAATCGGGGGGAAAGTAACGGCGCAGTCAGCAGATGCGCTAGGTCGCGGGCCCATGGATCGCCGCACTTCACTTGCTCGATCGCTTCAGTTGCCGACCAAAGAAGTACCACTCTCCCTAAACACCGCTCCCCGCACGAGCACAGGTCCGAGCTGGCAAACGTTTTCTCCGTTTGTGTCCGTTTGTGTCCGTTTGTGTCGTTTCATCCAACGCAGTTGATGTTTTGACTCGCGCGCGTCGGACCACATCGACAACGGCAACGGCAACTGGGGTAAGACGACAAAAACGGACACAAACGGACACTAACGGAGAAGGCGACAACTCTTGTAGGCTGATGCTTGATGCCGCACGTATAACTTCCCGCGCGCTCGGTCAGGGGAAAGGCAACTGATTCTTGACTGGAAACGGCAGGCGTGTAGGGCGCGGGGCGGGGGTTGCCTGGACGCTAGGTGAGGATCGTGACGTCGATTCCTGCAGCCACCGGCGTGCCGTCAGCGCGGTGTGCGGGGCGCCACTTCGTTTGCATGTA
>DASXQD010000450.1:0-3373 GCA_036493195.1 Gemmatimonadaceae bacterium
GTGGCGGGAGTGATGGTGTCGCCCGCCTGCAGTTGGGAGGATGAAATGCGAGAAATCCCGGGAAGCATCCCGCTCGGAGTCCAGAGCCCATCCTCGAACGTGGTGTCCGGCGGGTCCGGCACGTGGTTCGCGGCGGAGTAATCGGCGCAGCTCGCACCTGCGATGATGAGCAGAAGCGAGGCTGCTGCACGAACGGTGAATCGCATCATATGGTCGCGCCCTCCATGGGCGAAAAAGTCGTGACGGTATTCGAAGCCAGATCCGGCAGACCGCTGTCAGCTTCCAGCGGCAGAGCGAATGAGCCATCCCAGCGAGCCATGACAACGCTCGCGAGACAGTTTCCAACGACGTTCAACGACGTGCGCGCCATGTCCATCAGCGCGTCGACGCCGAGTATGAGGGCGACACCCTGCAGCGGAAGCCCGAACTGCACCGCGGCAGCGGAGAGGATGACGAGCGATGCGCGAGGCACTGCGGCCGCCCCTTTGCTCGTGAGCATGAGCGTCAGCATCATGAGCATCTGCTGGCCGAGCGTGAGATCGATGCCCGCTGCCAGCGCGATGAACATGGTCGCCAGCGTCAGGTAGAGCGCCGAGCCATCCATGTTGAACGAGTATCCCAACGGCAGCACGAAGGCGACGATGTGTCGCGGCACGCCGAGCTTCTCCATCTTCTGAAATGCGAGCGGCAGCGCGGCTTCGGACGATGCGGTGGTGAACGCGACGAGCCAGGGCGTCTTCATCGCGCGCACGAATCTGCGAATGGGAGCTCCGGCCAGAATCGCAGTCGGCAGCAGTACGAGAAGCGCGAAGACGATCAGAGCGCCGTACATCGTCAGCACGAGTGCGCCGAGGTTGCCGAGTACACCGAGCCCGCTCCTGCCGACGGTCGAGGCGATTGCGCCACCGATGCCGAACGGCGCGACCTTCATGATGAGATCGACGAGCTTGAACATCACCTCGCTCACGCTCTCGCAGAACGCCAGCACCACCCACCTGGCCGGGCCGGGTACCCGCGACAGCGCGACGGCGAACAAGATGCTGAAGAAGACGATCTGAAGCGCATCGTTGCGCGCGGCCGCGTCGAAGATGCTCTGTGGCACGATGTGCTCGAGCATCCCCGACAGCGATGTCGCCACGGGCGCGCTGTCGAGCGGTGCGACGGGCGCATCGGGGCTCAGATGTACTCCGAGCCCGGGCTTGACGAGATTCGCGACCATCAAGCCCACCGCGAGCGCGAGAGTCGTGATGACCTCGAAATACGCCATGGAGCGGAGCGCCAGCTTCCCGACGCGCTTCATGTCATCGCCGTGCCCTGCGATGCCAACGACCAGCGTCGCGAAGATGAGCGGCGCGAGAAGCAGCTTGACCATGCGCAGGAACAGCGTGGAGAGCACTTCGAGCTCGGATGCGCGAAACGGTCCGGCGTGCGGTCCGTCGGGAAACCAGTAGCCGATCGCGGCACCGGCGATCATCGATACGAAGATCCACTGCGTCTGGGACAGATGTGCCCAGTGGCGCCGCAGGGGGACGTCGGTCGAGCTCTCGTGTTCGATGATCATGTTTCGCCCGAAGCGCGTCGCGTGGTTGGTCGCGCAGATTACGGCAATCGTGCCGTGCGATCAGTCGGCACGTCAGGCCAGCTGTTCTCGGGCATTCGGAACGACGCGTGTAGGCCGGAGTCCTACGTTCGTATTCCAGTGTGCGTGGCGGCGCGGGATATGCCCCTCGCACGCTCGATCCGCTCACGATCCATTGCTCTCCACTGTTCACATCGCAACCGCTGACATGACACGACCACTCGACGGAACCGTCGCACTGATCACCGGTGCAAGCAGCGGCATCGGTGCGGCAACCGCACGCGCACTCGCCGCGCAGGGGGCGTCCGTCGCGCTCGCCGCGCGACGAGCCGATCGACTCGAGCAGCTCTCGCACGACATCGTCGCTAGCGGCGGGCGTGCGCTCGTGCTCGACACCGATGTCACAGAATCGGCACAGGCCGAAAGTGCGGTAGAGAAAACGGTGCGCGAGCTCGGACGACTCGATACCGTGATCAACAACGCCGGCGTGATGCTGCTCGGCCCCATCGAGAACGCGCCGCTCGAGGAGTGGGAGCGGAAGTGAAGCTCAACGAGCTGGGCGTGCTCTACATCGCGCACGCGGCGCTGCCGCATTTGCTGAAAGCAGCGCAGGATGGGCCTCGACGCGTGGCCGATCTCGTGAACGTGAGCTCGGTGGCGGGTCGCATTGCACGCCGAAACTCCGGCGTGTACAACCTCACGAAGTTCGGCATCGGCGCGTTCAGCGAGTCGCTCCGGCAGGAGGTCACTGGACGCCACGTACGCGTCTCACTCGTGGAGCCGGGCGCCGTGGACACTGAGCTGATGAGCCATCTGCGACCGGAGGTGCGCGAGCAGGCGGCCCAGCGCTTCGCAAACGTCGAACTGATGCAGGCGGAGGACATCGCGGACGCGATCACCTTCGTCGTGACGCGCCCGCGACGGATGGCGATCAACGAGATCCTGGTGCGACCCACGGAACAGGAGCAGTGAGCAGAGCTCGGCTCAGGGCGTGGCCGCGCGACGCCCGGGATGCGTCACCTGGATGCGATCTCCGACACCGCGGGACCTCGATCGAGCTTCTGGCACACTCACACCGTCTCCTATACGTTCTCATTCGAGACCCGTTCGGCAAGCGACCCGCTTATGGGGGTTCCCATGACTGCCCATGCCGTCAGCCTGAGTGCACCGCTCTCCCGCCGCGACGATCTGTTTTTTGGCACGATCGGAATCATCATGGCCGTGCTCGTGTTCCTTGGTTTCGCCCCGACCTTTTTCCTGATGGCGCACTACGCCGGACCGCCGCTCTCGACGCTTCGGATTGTGCACGGCACGCTGTTCACGAGCTGGATCGTGCTGTACAACGTGCAGGTTTTGCTCATCGCGAGCGATCGTGTGAGCACGCATCGAGCTCTCGGTGTCGTCGGTGCCATGATGGCGGCGGCGATGGTGCCGCTGGGCGTTGCGATGGCGATCACCGCAGTGCGGGAAGGACACGCGCCTCCCGGTATTCCACCGCTGGCCTTTCTGGCCATTTCGCTGTTCGACATGGCGGTCTTCGCGCCACTCGTCGCCTACGGTATCTATCTTCGTCGCAGGCGGGACTTCCACAAGCGACTCATGCTGTTGGCCACCGTGAGTCTCGTGGCCGCCGCCGTCGCTCGCATGTCGCGAATGGTCCCCATACCTCCTGCCATCGTTGCGACCGGTCCGCTCTTCTATTTCGGAGTGATAGACGTACTGATTGTCGTGCTTGCCGCGTATGACCTCATCACTCGGCGCCGGGTGCATCCGGTCACTCTGTGGGGTGGCACA
>DASXQD010000451.1:0-2413 GCA_036493195.1 Gemmatimonadaceae bacterium
AGTCCTGCGAAGTGGGACGAAGGTTTCTCGCGCAAAGATAGCGGCAGTCGGCAGCTGCCCGACCGTATAACGGCCGAGTCCGCCGCCGGTTCCGTTCGGCATTCCTTCGGCATGCCTCGTGCTACTTCCTGGGTCATTTCAGGAACGTCGTTCAGCAGACAGGAGGAGTTGGATGTCTACGCGCGATCCAAAGCAGCCGAACAACAATGCCGATGACACAGGCGGCTCGAGCGATACGGACGACACGGTCTCCACGAACACGCGCAAGAATCCGGACGAGTGGGTCACCGGTAACGAAAGCATGACTGGCGCGCAGGCCTCCTACCTGAAGACTCTTTCGGAGGAAGCAGGCGAGCCGTTCGATGAAAAGCTCACCAAGGCCGAGGCGTCGAAGAAGATCGATGAGCTCCAGTCGGAAACCGGACGGGGCATCGACCATTGAGCACGCAGTCAGTGCACCTCGAGCAGATGCGTGACTGCGAACAGGCGGTCCACGCGATGCTCGCGTACGTATAGCACCACCAGATAGCGCCGCCGGGTGTTCTGGCCCCAGCGGCGCCGGCGCACGTAGTCGCACGTGATGTACTCGGTTCCCGGATCCTCCGGGTCCGAGTGCGTCTGGAGCGTGTCGCCCTCATCCGACAGCAGCGTGTCGCTGCGCGTGCATGCGAAGCCATTCGTGACGAGCGTTTGCTCCGCGTCGGCATCGTGCACGCCCACGGGAACCGCCTTGCGCGCGCGCTGCGCGAATTCATGCGAATCGATGCTCCCGCTCACGAGCGGAGACTCCGCGCCGCACGCTAGCGCCGTCGCGGCAATCATCACGAGCATGGAGCTGCGCATGCCAGCCGCGATCTGCTGTGCGCTAGGCCTTCTTTCGTCCCGCCGCTACGAGCACGATGCCGGCAACCACCGCAATGACGCCGGCGACCGGCGGAACGAATCCGCGGTCCTCCTTGGACAGCTCGATGCCCGCGATCTTGACGGAATCACGATCCTTCGTGTAGCTGATCCCCTTCATGGCGAGCACGATGACTCCACCGATGATGAGAATGACGCCGAGGATGCCGAGTGGACGCATGTGAGCTCCTGAAAGAGGTACGCATCAGCGACGAGGTCGGCTGGCGCGTCGAGCAGTTGCCATGCTAGCTGGCCGCGAGCGACTGGCCGATCTCGCGGATCTGCGCGGCGTGGCGATCATCGTGGAGGGCGAGCGAAACGACCCAGTGATACATGTTGAGCGGCCCGAACGCTGGATGTGTCGCCATGAGACCTTCGAGATTCACGCCATTCGCGTTCCGCAGCGACGCCAGCATGGCCGCGTGCGCTTCGGCAAGCGCGACCGTTCCCGCGTTCGTCTCGATCCTGCCGGTGGGCTGGACCGGTTCTGGCGCCGAGATCCTCATCGTCCGGTCGACAACGGCTTCGGGGCGAACGTAGGTCGAGACGACGGAGCTCGTGTCTGGATCGGGGCCTACTCCGTTCGCGCGCGCCGCGGTCACCTTCCGCGACAGGAGAGCTGCCACTCTGCTCTCGACAATCGAGAGATGCTCGACGACTTCGGCGACGGACCACCGATCGGGAGCTGGCCTGCGTTCGCGCGATGACGGCGGAACGGACGCTACTGCTTCATCAAGCCGACGCCGGTGCTCGGCCAGGTAGTCGATGAGCTCGCGGATGCGCGGATGTAACTGCGAGCTCTGCGCTGCCGCTGCGGGAATGGACATGAGGATCGCGCTCGAGATCGAGAGATGCCGCTGGACTAGAGGTGCTTCGGATTTCGGATGGTACGCTCGTTCACCAGGTTGCCGGTATTGAGCGTGGTGGATGGCTCGAACAACAAGACCTCCACTTCCGCGTCGGCTACGGGGCGATGCTCGACGCCGTGCGGCACGATGAGGATGTCGCCGGCCGTCAATTCCACGGTGCGATCGCGAAACTCCATTCGAAAAGAACCGCGATGCACCAGGAAGAGCTCGTCCTCGTGCTCGTGGTGATGCCACACGAATGCACCTCGCAGCTTGACGAGCTTCACCTGCTGTCCGTTCAGCTCTCCGACTACTCGTGGATTCCATTGATCGTGGATCGCCGCGAATTTTTCCGCGAGCGAGATCCTGACGATCGGCGCTCCTGCCTTTTGCTCACTCATTCACAATGCCCCGGTCGTGTGGCTCGGTTGGCGATTCAAGCTCGATCTGGAAGCCGGCAAGTACGCGCTCGAGCACGTTGTCCATATCATGATCTTCCCTCTGCTCATAGGCGAGCGCAACGTGTCGCGCCACATCCGCGAGCACGATCCCCCAGGCGGCCGGGTCCGGCCAGACATCCATTCTGAGCCGCACGCATTGTGCATTGTTCGCCACCCACACGCGCGCGATCTCGAACGACAGCGCGTCTTCGACGGCGGGCAGCG
>DASXQD010000452.1:0-5209 GCA_036493195.1 Gemmatimonadaceae bacterium
GGGCTGGTCGAGAAAGCAGAGATCGGGGCCCTTCACGTTGAAGCACACCGCGGCCACCGAGCCCTTGCTCGTCGGGAAGTGCGCGAAGAGGGATGCCATCAACCACTCGACCGCGCTCGTCTTCGTCGCGAGCCCGGACACTCCCGTGATGTTGAGGTGCGCCGCTTCTGGCCCGACGAGAAACTCCGCATCGAGGTAGATGGCCGAGTCCATCCCGCCCGAGCGATACAGCCCGATCGGGATGCCGGTGTTCGCGTCCTCGCGCAGGTAGCTGTCCATGCGCAGCGCGATCGCGACGTCGGCTTCCGTCGCCAGCGACACCTCGCCCATCGGCACCGGCTGCAACGGCTCCTCGGGCACGTGCCGCAGCACCGCCGCGCTGTAGAGCCGCACCTCCGCGCGCTCGGTGGGCGCGAACGCACTCTGCCCGGGATCACCGTCGTGCCCCAGCACATCGAAGAGCGGCGATGCGAGATCGGTGTAGCTGAATCCCTCCGTCACCACGCCATACACGTGCGGGATGTGTCCGTCCACGGGCTGACGGCCATCCACGCGCACGATCGTGCCGATGCCGACGGGTGAGTCGATGGCAGTCCAGAACTGGAACTGGTGCGGCGTATTGGGCGTGCGTTCGGTAGCGACGACGAGTCCGAGCGGTGCGGTCATGAGTCCTCGAATGCGAGCCCGCGCGACGCCAACGCGGGCGAAGCGGCTAGTTGGTGGTGGCGCGCAGAAACTCCTCCGCGCTGCGAATGCCGTACGCCATGCGATCCCAGCGCGGATCGGGCGCGGCGAGCGGCATCGACTCCGCGAGCAGCCATCGCGACAGCTCGTCGGCACGCTCCGAGATCGACTCCCGCGATCGCACGCACATCTCCACGCGCACGAGCCCCCATAGCGCATCGCGTCCTTCCGCATCTCGCAGGCGCAGGTACCAGCTCAACACTTCGCTCCGGCCGCGCGGCGCCACCCGAATCACGCTCGATCGCTCACCTTTTCGGAGCGCGAGCACGATCGCGAGCGCATCGCCCTCCGCGTACAGCGTGCGATGGCTCTTCACCACTCCCACGGCGCACGGGGACTGCGCCACCGCCTCGCTCGCGCCGATGCCGCCATCGATCATGATCGGCTCGCCCCGCGCCTCGCACCAGCGTTCGGCCAGCCGCAGCTCGAGGCGCTCGCGATCCCGCGAGACGGCGAGCGTGGCTCGCTCGAGCAGCAGCGTCGGATGCGGCGCGGGGATCGAGCCGTCGGGCGCGGGGCGCGTCGTGTCCTCGAGCATGGCGCCGAGCGCGCGCTCGAGATCGGCGCGTGAAACGTGCGCGAGCACGTACGCGAGCGGAACGTAGATGCGATGCTGAACGAGCGGTGCATCCCACGTGCTCAGTCGACGCTCCGTTCGTGAGCGTACCACAGCGGCCGAGGTGCCGTAGACGAGTGGAAATGCGCCGAGCCAGCCGATCACCTGGCTTCGTTGTGTGCCATCGAGAAAGGCACGAATTGCCGGCACTGGAACACCATGAACCGGACGCGCGCGCAAAGTTGCATCCTCCGCGCCCTCCGCGTCTATCACGTGCGGGAGCTCCATCTCCCGCTCGAGGCGTTCCAGCGGTGAGCTACTGCCTGTTGCCGTGCGAACGTTGGGGATCAGGCGGGCCAGATGGCGTTGCGCGGCGTGCAGCGTGCGGAGAGTCTCGAAGGCGCCAGACTGCGCATCCGGGGCCGCCGATTGCCTCCGCCGCTCGGCACGTCCGTCGGCGCCGCCTGCCCCGTCACTCGCTCTCTCTTTCACTTCGCTGTGATCTCCAAACTCGTGGCGCTCGCGACCATCCTAATGGTCGCTGCTGGATGTGACAAGGCGAAGGAGTTCGTGCGCGCGGGCGAGGAGACCGGGCCGCCACAGCTCACGCCCGGCGAGGAGCTCGATCTCGCGCGGAAGCCCGATGTGCTCTTCCAGGTGTTCGGGGAGAGCAGCGATCCACGTATGGTGCCGATCGCGGCCATCGTTGGCGGCCAGATCAAGCCGATCCGTCTGTCAGCGTCAGGATGGCGCAAGTTCGATGCGATGTATCAGCGTCCCGGCAAGAGCTACTCGCTCTACCAGGGCGGCGTCGCAAGCGGATCGGTGGATGTGAAGCGCGGCATGTGGTCCGCGGAGGGTGACGCGCTGTACGCGCTTCCGGGCTGCGCGGCGCTCACACCCATGTCGAGCGTGAAGGTAAATGGGCGTCCCGCGTCCGACTTCACGCTGGAGTTTCTCGCATCGAGCGCATCGGTCGAGCCCAAGCCGCACTTCGGCACCATCATGAGTCAGGATTCCATTGATCGCATCGCGCGCGACGTTGCGCACGATGTCGCGACCTCCGTCGGCATCAAGGACGCGAAGCTCGATTCCCTCAGCTTCCGCGCACTCGCCCTCTACACCGGCGCGAGCGCGGCGCCTACGATTTTCGCATCCTACATCGACGACGCGGCCGATCATCCCGCGTCGGTTGCGACGCGCACCACGCATCTCGTCGTCATTGCGGACAAGGATTCGACGGGGAAGTACCACGCGACGTTCTCGCATCGCATCAACGGTCCGCTCGCCGCGGCCGCGTTCCGCCGCTACTTCGATCATCTCGACATCGACGGCAACGGAATCGATGAGATCGTTCTGCAGGGATGGCAGTTCGGCGGCGACACCTTTCTCTCGGTGCTCGCGTGGCGAGAGGGCAAATGGCAGGAGATCTATCGCACGCGCCCCAACTGGTGTCTGGACGAGCGCAAGGCCGCCGACTGACGCACGCCAGGAGCGAGGAGCACAATAGCCTCGCGAATCGTGATGCTCCCCGTAAAAAGCTCCTGACCGTTGGTGTCCGTTGGTGATCTCAACCGGTGCATGCAACGCTGGAAAGCGTTTCGCCTTCTCCGTTTGTGTCCGTTAGTGTCCGTTTGTGTCATTCTTCACAGTTGCTCTTGCCAGTCCCTGGCGACTGTAGCCGATTGGGGCGAGTGCCGGGCGAGTCAGGCGAAACAAATTGAATGAGAGGACACAAACGGACACAAACGGATACCAAGGTGCTCCGTGCCTACCCGCCGAACGACCGATAGAGCTCGACGAGCCGCTGCACGCCCGCAGTCACCTGCTCGCGCGGTGCGGCGTACGACAATCGCACCCAATCGGGCGTGAAGAACGCCGCGCCCGGAACGATCGCGATCTCGTGTCGCTCGAGCAGCGCCGCCGCAAACGCGGTTCCGTCGCCGCCCTGCTCCGTCGCGACGTTCGCGTACAGATAGAACGCGCCTTCGGGATACACGAACTTGAGCCCCGGTGCGGCGCTCGCCTCCTTCACGATCGCATCGCGTCGCGCCTGAAACTCGGCGACCATCTTCGCGATCGCCTGCTCCGCCTCGTCCACGTTCGTGAGCGCCTCGAGCGCGGCATGCTGCGACGGCGCTGCGGCGTTCGAGGTGGTGTGCGATTGCAGCGCGCCCATCGCCGCACTCACCGCGCGCGGCGCGATCGTCCAGCCGATGCGCCATCCGGTCATCGCGTACGCCTTCGCCACGCCATCGATCACGATGAGGCGATCGCGCCGCGTCGAAAGATCGAGCACCGACGCCGCGGGTCCGTTGTACGAGATGCGCCGGTAGATCTCATCGCTCAGTACCCACCAGTCGCGCTCGTCCGCGAGCTCGAGGATCTCGCGCAGCTCGCTTTCGCTGTACACCGCGCCGGTTGGATTGCACGGCGAATTGAGCATCACGCCGGCGGTGCGCGGTGTCGACGCGGCATCGAGAAATGCAGCGGTCACCTTGAGGCCGTTCTGCGGATCGCCGATCACCGACACCGGCTTCGCTCTGCTCAGCGCCACCATTTCGTAGTAGCTCGTCCAGCTCGGCGTCGGAATCAATACTTCGTCGCCCTCGCCAAAGAGCGTGAAGCACGCGTTGAACAGCGACTGCTTCGAACCGTTCGAAACGACGACGTCCGACGCGGTGATCCGGTCGCCATGCCAGCGGGCACTCGCCTGCCCAGCGATCACCTCTCGCAGCGGCATGATCCCCTCGGTCGCGGTGTACTTCGTCGCGCCCGAATCGATCGCGCGTTCCGCCGCGCGCTTGATGAAGTCCGGCGTATCGAAATCCGGCTCGCCGGCGCCCAGGTCGATCACTTTTCGACCCTGCGCCTTGAGCGCCCGCGCGCGCGCGGACACGGCGATCGTGGCGGATTCCTTCAGAAAGGAGACGTTGGCGGAGGGCGCAAATGCCCGCAGCGTCGTGGTTTCGGTCACGGCGTAGCTCTGAGACTGGAGTGAGGATGGTCGGGTATGTATATTTTACCACGCCGGCGCGTTGCCGGCCATTGAAAATCGGGGGTTTGGTGGAGCAAGACTCGGAAACGCGTGAGCGACCTGCTGTCGCCCGCAATCAGAACGTATTGCACGTCCTGCCGCATGACGCGGCTGCGGTTTCGCAATTCATCGAGCCGGCGCTGGAGCGCCTGGACCCTGAGAGCGCAGAAACGCAGCTCCTCGTGCTCACCCCCGATTCCGAGACCGCGGTACTGATTGCCGAAGCGGCCACGCGCGCGCGCACCGGCACGCCCGCGCGTGTGCTCCCCGTTACCGCGTGGCGCCGTGCGGTGCGGCTTCAGCGCGTTCGCCCCGCCACCGTGATAGCGGGCACTCCGGCCGATATTCTCGAGCTCATTCGTGCATCGGCGATCAAGCTCGACTCGGTGAACACGCTCGTGCTTGCATGGGCCGATGTGATGAGCGACGCGGCCGGCGAGCCGCTGGAAGCGGTCATGGCAGAGGTTCCGAAGGATGCGGCGCGCGTGATCGTCGCGTCGCATCTCACGCCCGCGGTCGAGGCGCTGGCGGAGCGGTACGCGCGTCGTGCGCGGCGCAGCCACGCGACTCCGGTCGTCGAGGGCATTCCGGTGGATCTGCGCTACGTCGCGATCGCGCCCCAGGCGCGCGCGAACGGCCTTCGCCGCCTGCTCGACGACACGGATCCCGAGCGCGCCGCGGTCTTCGTGCGCTCCGATGAGGCGGCCAGAGAGGTGGCGAACACGCTTCGCGCGATCGGCATTCCCGAGGAGGATCCGTCGATCGTCATCACGCGCGGCGAGCCGGTGGAGAATGTCTCGCTGATCGTTCTGTACGAGTCGCCGATGTCCGCCGATGCGCTGCAGACGCTCGCGGAGAGCGGAAGCGCGGTG
>DASXQD010000453.1:0-10933 GCA_036493195.1 Gemmatimonadaceae bacterium
GTTGAATGACCCGTCGAATCCGTCACTCCGGACTCGGTCTGGTTGACTGCGGAGCCCTTCATGTGCGAGCTGTCGCGCATGTGCGAGCTGTCACGCATGCTCGAGCCGCTCATGCGAGACGTATCGCTCATGGTGCTGCTCGTGCTCGCAGCGCCCGATGATGTGGTCGAGCTGCTGCTCGGACTCATGCTCGAGCCGCTGCTCATCGCGCCAGTGCTGTCCGTCGATGCCGGTGCGACCGCTCCACTCGCCGTGGCGGTGTCCGTAGTGTTGGCTCTGTTACTCTTGTTACATGCGGCAACCGCCACCAGGGCCGCTGCCAGAATCGCGATGCGCTTCATGAAATCCTCCGGGGTATTAATTATCCGTGAGCGCTGCGCGACATTCAGCGCGTCAATGCACTCGTATACTCGTGCGATCCGGTGGCAATAAGCGGACCCCGGTACCCCGAATACGAGAAGGGCGCAACCACTGAGGTTGCGCCCTTCGCTTTCCTGGTGAAGAGGCCGGTTACGGCTTCTTTCCCATCTTCATCGACGTGTCCTTCTTCATCGACGAGTCAGTCTTCGTGGTGGTCGTCGTCGTGGTCATCGCACTGTCATGCTTGGTGGTGTCCATCATGGCAGGCGCAGGGCTCATGGCAGGCGCTGCAACGACGGCCGTGTCAGCCGGAGCAGAGTCCTTGGCTTTACAGGCAGCAATTGCGAGTACAGCAGCAACGACGGCAAGGCGCTTCATCGAAACTCTCCTTTTGGAGGGCGATATGTGGTCGACTCTTCGTCCGAGCACGAGCGTTGGTGCTATGCCAGGAGCGAGCGGCGGTTAATTTGCCTCAGGAAGATACGCTGTCAAGAGACGATGCGCCATGCAGATAGCGCACTTCGTCGGCGTTGACCCCATCGATGTGATGCAGGGCGCATTCGTAGAATGTACGAAGCGCGTGCATGGGCGAGGCAAGCCCGCCGTAACGCATTGCACGATAATGTTTTACATTGGGACTCAGACTGCCCGCGCAACCGCATCGTGATTGCGGGCATTTGCGGCCTTCCCTCTTCGCCGTATTGTGAGATGATCGAATCATCACGCTCCGCCGCTGCGAATTTCGATTCACGGGCGCGCGACACTCACACCACTGAGGTCATGTCCGACCCACTGTCCGACGCCGCCGCTGGTGACACGATCGTCCGTGGTGCGTGTCCTCACGATTGCCCCGACACGTGCGCCATGCTCGTCACGGTTCGCGATGGCCGCGCCATTCGCGTCGCCGGCGATCCCGCGCATCCGTTCACGCGCGGCTTTCTCTGCGCCAAGGTCAATCGCTACCTCGAGCGCACGTACCACGATCAGCGCCTCACGCATCCCCTTCGCCGCATCGGAAAGAAAGGCGAGGGACGCTTCGAGCGCATCAGCTGGGAGGAGGCGCTCGATGAGGTCGCGAGCCGGCTCGGCGCAATAGCCCGCTCGGCGGACGGACCGCAGTCGATTCTCCCGTATTCGTACTCAGGCACGCTCGGGCTCATTCAGGGCAGCACGATGGACCAGCGATTCTTTCATCTGCTTGGCGCCTCGATGCTCGATCGCACCATTTGCTCGATGGCCGGCACGGTGGGAATGCGCATGACGGTCGGCGCGAACATCGGTGCCGATCCGGAGGGACTTCCCGAGAGCGACCTCGTGCTGTTGTGGGGTACGAACACGCTCACGTCGAATCCGCATCTCTGGCCCTTCGTGCGCGAGGCGCGCGAGCGCGGCGCGCGCGTGATCGCGATCGATCCGCTGCGGACGCGCACGGCCGATCAGTGCGACGAATGGATCTCGATCAAGCCGGGTACCGACGCGGCGCTCGCCCTCGGCATCATGCACGTGCTCTTCGCCGAACATCTCGAGGACGCCGACTATCTCGATCGCTACACGCTGGGCCAGGCGGAGCTGCGCGCGCGCGCGGCGGAATACACTCCCGCGCGCGTGTGCGCGATCACCGGAATTCCCGCCGAGCGCATCGTGGCGCTCGCGCGCGAGTACGGCCGCGCGAAGGCGGCGTTCGTGCGCATCAACTACGGGCTGCAAAGGCACGCCGGTGGCGGCATGGCCGTGCGCACCATTGCGTGTCTCCCAGCAGTAAGCGGTCACTGGAGGCGCGCAGGAGGCGGCGTGCAGCTCTCATCGAGCGCGAACTTCCAGTTCAACCGTGCAAAGCTCTTCCGTCCCGATCTCTCGCCGCCGGTGCGCACGATCAACATGATCCGGCTCGGCGAGGCGCTCACCACTCCCGACGCGGGCGTCGGCGGCCCGCCCGTGCGCGCGCTCGTCGTCTACAACTCCAATCCCGCGGCGGTGGCGCCGGATCGGAGTGCCGTGGTGCGCGGGCTCGCGCGCGAGGAGCTGTTCACCGTCGTGCTCGAGCACTTCCTCACCGACACCGCCGACTGGGCCGACATCGTGCTCCCGGCCACGACGCAGCTCGAGCACTGGGACGTGCACTACTCCTATGGACATCACTACGTCACGCTCAATCGCCCCTCGATCGAGGCCGTCGGCGAGTGCAAGCCGAACAGCGAGATCTTCCGGCTGCTCGCGGCTCGCATGGGCATCGATCACCCGGTGATGCGCGATGACGATGTCGAGCTGATTCGGCAGGCGCTCGACTCCGACAGCGACAAGCTCCAGGGTGTGACGCTCGACACCCTGCTCGACAAGGGGTACGCGCGCCTGAACGTGCCGCGACCCTATCTCCCGTTCGCCGATGGGATTTTTCCGACGCCGAGCGGCAAATGCGAATTTTATTCGCAGCGCCTCGCCGACATGGGGCTCGATCCGGTACCGACGTTCACGCCGCCGTACGAATCGGCCGGGAGCTCGCCCGAGCTGGCATCGCGCTTTCCCCTGTCGCTCATCTCTTCGCCCGCGCACCAGTTTCTCAACTCTTCGTTCGTGAACGTCGAAACGCTTCGGCGCAGCGTGCACGAGCCGGAGCTCATGATCCACCCCGAAGATGCGACGCAGCGATCGGTGCTCAATGGAACGCGCGTGGAGGTGCACAACGATCGGGGAAGCTTCAGCGCCCTGGCGCGCGTCTCGGATGCGGTGAGCGAGGGAACCGTGTGGGCACCGTCGGTGTGGTGGACGAAGTTCACGAAGGACGGACGCAACGCCAACGACACCACCTCCCAGCGCGAGACCGACCTCGGCCACGGTCCCGTGTTCTACGACAATCTCGTGGAGGTTACCGCGGCCTCGGCGCAGGACTAGCGGACGGCCGCTGCAACACTGTAGGCTGAGACTCGTCCCGTTTTCACCCTGTAGCATCGGAGTTGTCCGTGTCGTCGTCGTACCCAGAAACTCTCGGCGCCCTCAAGCGTTCGCCGTATGCCAACCCATCGATCGCGCTTCGCTCGGTGAAGGATGAAGTGCGCGCGAATCTGCTCGTCCGTCTCGCGAAGGGCGGTGCCATCTTCGCTGGCGTGGTGGGCTACGATGAGACCGTCGTGCCGCAGATCGTGAACGCGCTGCTTTCACGTCACAATTTCATTCTGCTCGGACTTCGCGGGCAGGCCAAGTCGCGCATCCTGCGCTCCCTCGCGACACTGCTCGACGAAGCGATTCCGGCGATTGCCGGGAGTGAGATCAACGACAATCCGTTCGCGCCGATCTCGAAGTTTGCGCGCATGCGCATCGAGGAGATGGGCGACGACACGCCGATCGCGTGGCTCGATCGCGAGTCGCGCTACGTCGAGAAGCTCGCAACGCCGGACGTCACGATCGCCGACATCATTGGCGATGTCGATCCGATCCGCGCGGCCCGCGGCGGACACGTGCTCGCCGACGAGCTCACGATCCACTATGGAATGCTGCCGCGCGCCAACCGCGGCATCTTCGCGCTGAACGAGCTTCCGGACCTCGCCGGAAAGATCCAGGTGGGCCTGTTCAACATCATGCAGGAGGGGGATGTCCAGATCAAAGGCTACCCCATTCGCCTGCCGCTCGACGTGCTGATCTGCTTCACCGCCAATCCCGAGGACTACACGGCGCGCGGCAAGATCATCACGCCGCTCAAGGATCGCATTGGCAGCGAGGTCATGACGCACTATCCGGAGTCCGTCGAGCTCGGAATGGCGATCACGCAGCAGGAGGCGTGGGCGTCCCGCGGCGGGCTGCCGGTGCGCGTGCCGGATTTCATTTCCGAGGTGATCGAGCGCATCGCGTTCGAGGCACGCATGGACAAGCGCATCGACAAGCGCTCGGGCGTGTCGCAGCGCATGCCGATCTCCGCGCTCGAGAACGCGATCTCGAACGCGGAGCGTCGCTCGCTGCTCACGGGCGAGTGCGATGTGGTGCCGCGCATCAGCGACATCTACGCCGCGCTGCCGGCGATCACGGGCAAGATCGAGCTCGAGTACGAGGGTGAGCTGGTGGGCGGACACGCGATCGCGCACGAGCTCATTCGCCGCGCAGCCGATGCAACGATGCACGAGCGCGCGGGCTCGCTCAATACGGATGACATGGTGATGTGGTTCGACCAGGGGAACGCGCTCCAGGTGGACGGCGACGTCTCGTCCGGCGCGATGGTCGAGGGGTTCCAGCGCATCCCGGGGCTGCTCGAGGTCGTGTACGAGAGCGGGCTCGGAGAGAGCGGCGATGCGTCCGTCGTTGCTGCCGCATCGGAGCTCGTGCTGGAAGCATTGGTTGCGCGCAAGAAGATCTCACGCTCCGACACGGGACAATACGGTCGCGCGCAGCCTCCCGAGCGACGCCGGCCGAATCAGGATCTGTTCGGCGGAGGCATGATGGCGTGATCGACCATCCGGCCAGCGACCAGCATCAGTCGCTCGAGGCGGATGCTCGCCTCGATGCCGGACTCACCGTGCGACAGGCCACGATGGCGGACCTCGCCGTCGTGGTCGATCTCCGCCTCGCGCTGCTCCGCGAGCATTCCGAGAATCCGATCTATCGTCGCCTGCGCCCGGATGCGCCCGCGCGCGCGAGCCGTCTTTTCGCCGCACAGCTGCGCAGCTCGAACGAGGTGATCTTCCTCGCGGAAAGCGATGGGACTCCAGTCGGAATCCTGCGTTGCGTGGCGAGTGCGGGCCTCCCGCTCCTCTTCCCCGCGCGCCACGGCTACATCTCATCGGTTTACGTCGTGCCGAGCGCGCGGAGACACGGCGTGCTGCGCGCGCTCTTCACCGCGGCGATCGGCTGGTGCCGCGCACGCGGTCTTCGCGAGGCTCGCTTGCACAATGCCGTCGAGAACGAGACAGCGAACGCCGTCTGGGATGCGCTCGGCTTTCGGGTGGTCGAGCATCTGCGGGTCTGCCATCTCAGCTGATCGCGCTCTCACATGCCGCTGATCACCGTTTCGCGGATGGTCGGCGCGGGCGGTGCCGAACTGGCGGCGCGCGTAGCCGCGCTGCTCGGCTGGCAACTCGTCGACAACGGCCTCGTGGACTCGGTCGCGCAACGGCTCGGCGTGCCAGTTGCGGAAGTGGTGGAACGCGAGGAGAAAGTGCCGACGCTCACTCAACGACTCGCGGACGCATTGACGTTGGGCGCCCCCGAGGTGCTCACGCGCAAGCCGACGACGCTGCCGCCGAGTGAGGAGCGCATTATGGAAGTAACGGCGAACGTCATCGAGGAGGCGGTGGCCGCAGGACCGACGGTCGTCGTTGGCCGCGGAGCGCAATGGGTGCTCGGCGGGCGCGAGGACTCACTGCACGTGCTCTGCTACGCGGCGCGCGCCGAGCTCGCGGCGCGCATCGCGGCGCGCCTGTCGCTCTCGCTCAAGGATGCCGAGAAGTACGTGATCGAGAGCAACAGACAGCGGGAGCAGTACGTTCGTTCCCACTGGAACCGTTCATGGCTCGCGCAGGAGAACTATCATCTCTGCCTCAACACCGGGTGGCTCGGCGTCGACCGCGCGGCCGCGATCGTCGTGCAAGTCGCGCGCGAGCACTTCGGCTAACGATCAGGGATTCGCCTTCAGGTAGTTGGCGATATTGCGAAGCTGTCCAGTCCACCCCTTTTCGTTTCCAGAGAATGCCGATCCGCGACGCGATTCGGGGAGCGCATCGAAGCCGGTCTCGACGACCGTCAGCTTCGTCCCTTCATCATCGTCTTCGAGGGTGAAAACGACGAGTGTCGTTGGCTCGCTCGACGTGTCGAGAGTCGGGTCGCTCGAGCCCGGGTGCCAGCGAAAGGAAAAATGGTGCTCGGGCTCGACCTTCTCGACCCAGGCCTCCATCAGGATGTGCTCGTACTTCGGAATGGTGATCCGCCCACTGCTCTTCTGCCCCGCCTTAAAGGGCTGCTCGAGATTTACCCCGAACCATTGATTGAACTGCCGAACATCGGTGAGTGCGCGCCAGACGCGCGAGCGGGGAGCCTCGAGGACGATCTGCTTCTCGATACGGTCGGTCGATGTGGCGGGCATGTGGGTTCTCATTTGATGATTGGAATGACACCGAGCGAGGTGGGCTCGGCTCAGCGATCGCTGGTTTCGTTGTCGGGGTGTCGCAGCATCTCCTCGAGCCGCGCGAGGCGAATGTCCCAGAGCCGCTCGTACTCGCGCAGCCACTCGTCAGCCTTCGCGAGCGGCTGCGGATTGAGCCGGCAGAAATGCGTGCGCCCGCGCACGGTGCGCTTCACGAGCCCCGCGCGCTCGAGCGTCTTGACGTGCTTCGATGCGGAGGCGAGCGACATGCGGTACGGCTCGGCGAGCTCGCTCACGGTGTGCTCGCGCCGGGCGAGCTGCTTGAGCATGCCGCGTCGCGTGCTGTCGCCGAGGGCGTGGAAGACAAAATCGAGCCTGGGATATTCAACCATGTGGCTGAATATATGCCAGCCCACGCGATTGTCAACCTTCGGGTTGAATATTCTTCACGCTGGGTGGCCTGTGCAACGGAACGGCGTCCAGCGGGCGCTGCTCTTGATTCGACTTTCGTCCGTTTGGGTCCGTTTGTGTCCGTTTGTGTCGTATCATCCAAATTGTTTCTGCCCGACTCGCGCGGCCCTGGACTCTTATGGCAACAGTCGCCGAGGGGCTGGCAAGAACGACTGTGAAGAATGACACAAACGGACACTGACGGACACAAACAGAGAGGGCGAAGGCCAAGAAGAATGATGCTCGAAGCCGCCGGTACGCCCTCGCGCCGCGCCGGATTCGATTCATGACCGCACGGGCAGTCGAGCCCCTACAACCCAGTCAACTCCCCCCGCGTCCCGAACACCCACGACGCGAAGCACAGCAACACGCCGCCCCCAATCCCTATCGCCGCCGGCGCGCTCAACGCCGAGGCCACGCTGCCCGAGAGCAGTGATCCCACCGGCGCCATCCCCACGAAAACGAACGCGTACGCCGACATCACGCGTCCGCGCAGACTGTCCGGCGTGATCGTCTGCAAGAGGCCGTTCGCCAGCGCGTTGTTGAGGATCATCGTCATCCCCGTGAAGAACAGGATGGCGGTCGAGAGCCAGATGTTGCGGGAGAACGAGAAGGCGATCAGCAGCGCGCTGAACGAGAACGCCGCTCCCGCGAGAATCTTCCCGCGTCGCACGCGCCGTCCCACCATCGCGAGCGAGAACGCGCCCGTCACCGCTCCGAGCCCCACGCTCGCGAGCAGGAGCCCGTACGTGCGCGCCGTTCCGTGCAGCGTGTCGCGCGCGATCACCGGCATCAGCACCAGGTAGGGAATGCCGAAGATCGAGTACACCGTCACCATGCTCATGAGCAGCGACACCTCGCGCGAGCTCCGCATGAACCGCACGCCCTCCATCAATCCCTCGGTGGAAGACAGCGCCGTGGGCGCGACGGTCTTCGGAGCGAGCTTGATGCGAAAGAGACTGATGAGCACCAGCAGATAGCTCAACGCATTCACCGCGAAGCACCACGCCAGCCCGAACCGGTCGATGATCACCGCCGCCAGGCTCGGCCCCGCGATGCGCGCGAGATTGAATCCGCTTGAATTCAAGGCAATTGCATCGACCACATCGTCGCGGCCCACCAGCTCCACCATGAGCGCTTGCCGCGTGGGAATGTCGAACGCGCTCGCCGTTCCGCCGAACAGCGCGATCCCGATCAGCACCGCGATCGTCACGTGCCCGGTCCAGTTGAACCACCAGAGCAGCGTCGCCTCGCACAGGAGCAGCGACTGGGTGATTCGCACGAGCGTGAGCTTGTCGCGACGGTCCGCCAGCACGCCCGCGTAGAGCGTGAAGAAGAGCACCGGCAGTGAGCCTGCCGCGGCCTCCACGCCAACCAGGAACGGACTGTTCGAGATCTGTAGCACTACCCAGCCCAGTGCCACCTGCTGCATCCAGGTGCCCACCAGCGAGCCGGTCTGTCCGAACCAGAAGATCCGGAAGTTCCGGTGCTTGATCAGCACCGAGAACGGATTCCGGTAGCGCGGCGCAGCTATGGCGCCCGAGGGCGTTCCGCGCGGCGGCGTGAGCGTCGTCGGTGGTGCGGAGTCGATCATCCGAGGGGTTGCAAGGTCCCGGCGTCAGTGTCATCCTGCGATCAGACACCCGCCCGTCGCACGAACACTGCGCGCACGCGCGACCATCACAACCTACTGCCGTCCACTCCGCTGCGCTTTCACACGTACGGCAAGTTCAGCCCCGAGATGGCCGACGCCATCGACCTCCAGTCGCTGCTCGACAAGCTGGCGGATTTTCTGCTGCAGTCGGGCTTCGCAGGCGGCAAGATGCAGAGCCCCTACTGGGACGACATGGGGCACGAGCAGGATCGCTCGATGGACGCGCTGCGCGAGGCCATCCTCAATGCGCTCATGGAGAGCGGGCAGTTCACCGCCGAGATGCTCGACGCGCTCCGCGGCGACGGCAAGGACGACGGCGAAAGCGCCGAGAAGCTCGCCAAGCTCCTCGACGACATCATCTCCAAGCTCGTCGAGGAGGGCTACCTCAACGTCGATGCGCCGCCGCAGATGCCCGCGAGCCATCAACCCGTCACCGGTCCCGGCGGTCTTGCCCATGCCGCATCCAAGGACGTGCAGTTCTCGCTCACCGAGAAAGGCATCGACTTCCTCGGTTTCAAGACACTCCGCAGCCTCCTCGGCTCACTCGGCCGCTCGAGCTTCGGCAGCCACGATACGCCGTATCTCGCCACCGGCATCGAAGCCGATGGATCGAGCAAGCCCTACGAGTTCGGCGACACGCTCAATCTCGATGTGAACGCGACGCTGCAGAACGCGCTCATTCGGAACGGCAATCTCGACGTCCCGATCGATCTCGATTACGGCGACCTGATGGTGCGCCAGGCCGAGTACCGATCCTCGTGCGCGACGGTGCTCATGCTCGACACGTCGCACTCGATGATTCTCTACGGGGAGGATCGCTTCACTCCCGCGAAGAAAGTCGCGCTCGCGCTCACGCATCTCATTCGCACCCAGTTTCCCGGCGACACCATCCGCGTCGTGCTCTTCCACGACTCCGCCGAGGAGATTCCGCTCAATCGCCTCGCGCACGCCCAGGTCGGTCCATATCACACCAACACGGCCGAGGGGCTCAAGCTGGCACGGCGCATTCTCATGTCGCAGAAGAAGGACATGCGACAGATCGTCATGATCACCGACGGCAAGCCGAGCGCGCTCACCATGCCCAACGGCATGATCTACAAGAACTCGATGGGGCTCGACGCCATGGTCACCTCGGCCACGCTGCGCGAAGTCGCCGACTGCCGGCGCTCGGGGATCGTGATCAACACCTTCATGCTCGCGCGCGACCGCGCCCTCATCGAGTTCGTGAAGCGCATGTCGGCCATCAGCCGCGGCAAGGCCTACTTCACGAACACGATGACGCTCGGTCAGTTCATTCTCATGGACTTCCTGAAGCGGAAGACGCGGAAGGTGTCGTAGCGCCGCTGGTACCAGGGAGATTCTCCGCCTTCCAGCGCATCGCGGTGAAGATGCGCGTGCGCCCGCTCGGATGATCGAAAAAGATTCTCTCCTCCCACGGGCCCGGATCGAGCTTGCGGTACTCGCTCAACTTGATCGCGATCTGTGCGAAGCCATCCGGCTGTCGCGCGGTATTCAGCCCGAACACATCGGCTTCGTATTCCTGCGTGCGCACGATCGTGTTCAGCACCGGCGTCATCACGAAGAGGTACGCCGAAAAGAGGAGCGCCACGAGCGGCAGTCCCGCCGGATCTGTGATCCCGCGCACCTTCCACGAGCCCTCGTATCGCATGCGCAAGCGCTCGAAGAGCCATGACACGACGGCGAAGCCGATCACGATGAGAATGCCGATCTCCATCAGCCCCTTGTACACGTGGTTCATCACGTAATGCCCCATCTCGTGTCCCATCACGGCCTCGATCTCTTCCAGGGATGCGCGATTCAGGAGATTGTCGTTGAGCGTGATGCGCTCCGTGCCGAGCGCGCCGCTCACGTTCGCGCTGATCCGTTTGCTCTGCTTCGAGGCATCGATCTCCCACACATCCTTCGCATCGATCCCGTTCTGTCGAGCGAGGCGGAGTATCGGCGCCACCACGCGCTGATCGGTGAGCTTCTTCGGTGAGTTGAAGATCGGCGTGAGCACCACGGGGAAGATGACCGCCCCGAAAAACGAGAAGACGATGGCCGCGATCGCCCCCCACACCCACCACGTACGCTGCAGCCGCCGAATGATCGCGTACAGCACGGCAATCACGATCGACCCCAGCACGATCGCGATCAGCAGCCCCTTGGCCTCCTCGCCGAGCCATGCGCCGAACGTGAGGTTCGACAACCCGTACGAGTGCTCGCGAACGAAGCCCTCGTAGATGCTCCACGGCAGCTCGACGACGCTCACCAGCACGATGAACTCGACCCAGTAGATCACACTCTGCAGCGCTGCATTACCTGTCATGCGCGCGGCGGTATCGCGCATTCGTGCCGACAGCCCGGTGCCGAGGAGAACGAGGTACACCACGGCGCCCACCACG
>DASXQD010000454.1:0-1867 GCA_036493195.1 Gemmatimonadaceae bacterium
CTTCGAGCGCGAACGACCGCAGCGAGTAGATCACCTCGCGCTGCTGGTTCATGACGTCGTCGTATTCGAGGAGCCGCTTTCTGCTCTGGAAGTTCTGGAGCTCCACGCGCTTCTGCGCCTGCTCGATCGAGCGCGTGATCAGCGGATGCGTGAGCATTTCGCCTTCCTGCGCGCCCATGCGGTCCATCAGCTTCGCGATGCGATCCGACCCGAAGAGCCGCATGAGGTCGTCTTCGAGCGACAGAAAGAACTGCGACGCGCCCGCATCGCCCTGGCGTCCCGACCGTCCGCGCAGCTGGCGGTCGATGCGCCGCGACTCGTGCCGCTCGGATCCGATGATGTGCAGACCACCGGGCTCCTGCACCTCCATGTCCTTCCCGTCGAGGTCTTTCACCGTCGAGGGCTTCGTGGCCGTGACTGACGCGCCGAGTTTGATGTCCGTGCCGCGGCCGGCCATGTTCGTCGCGATGGTCACCGCGCCGGGCTGGCCTGCGTTCGCCACGATCTCGGCTTCGCGCTGGTGGTACTTCGCGTTGAGCACGTTGTGCGCGATGCCCGCCCGCTGGAACAAGCGCGCCAGCGTCTCCGACGCATCCACGCTCGCGGTGCCGACGAGCACGGGGAACGCGAGATCGTGCAGCCGCTTGGTCTCATCCACGATCGCGTTGTACTTCTCGCGGCGCGTCTTGTACACGAGGTCGTGGCGATCGTCGCGGACCATCGGCCGGTTGGTCGGGATGACCGCGACTTCCAGCTTGTAGATCTCGAAGAACTCGGACTCTTCCGTCTCCGCGGTGCCGGTCATGCCCGCGAGCTTCTCGTACATGCGGAAGTAGTTCTGGATGGTGATGGTGGCGAGCGTCTGCGTCTCGCCCTTCACCTGAACGCCTTCCTTCGCCTCCACCGCCTGGTGGAGTCCCTCGCTCCAGCGGCGCCCGTGCATCGTGCGGCCGGTGAACTCGTCGACGATCAGCACCTGCCCTTCCTGCACGACGTAGTTCACGTCCTTCTCGTACAGCGCGTGCGCCTTGAGCAGCTGGTGCACGATGTTGAGTTTCTCGCTCTTGAGCGCGTACTCGGTCTCGATCTTCTGGCGAGCCAGCAGCTTCTCCTCCGCCGGCATGTCCGGATCCTTCTCGATCCGACCGATCTCGACGGAGATGTCCGGGAGCACGAACGCCTCGTGATCGTCCGGCGCGATGAAATCCACGCCGCGATCCGTGAGGTGCACCGAATGCCCCTTCTGATCGAGCACGTACAGCAGCTCTTCTTCGATGTCGCGGTAGGCCTGTTTGCTCGCCGTGAGCTTGCGATCCCCGATGTGGTCGAGCTCCATCTTCTGCACGAGCACCTTCACGCCCTGCTCCTGCATCGCCTTGAGCAGTCGCTTGTTCACCGGGGCGCCGAGGCGCGCCTGGTAGAGCGCCATGGCGGCCGTTTGCGTGTCGCCTGACTCGAGCGCCTTCTCGCCGACCGCGACGAGATCGTTGGCGAGCTCAGTCTGCTTGCGCACGAGGCGCGCGACCGAGCTGTTGAGCACCGCGTAATCGCCGTCCGATTCGTTTCCGACCGGGCCGGAGATGATCAGCGGCGTGCGGGCTTCGTCGATGAGGACGGAGTCCACTTCGTCGACCATCGCGAAGATGTGGCCGCGCTGCACCCGATGGTCGAGCGACACGACCATGTTGTCGCGCAGATAGTCGAACCCGAACTCGTTGTTCGTGCCGTACGTGATGTCGCACTCGTACGCGCCGCGGCGCTCGGCGGTGCCCGGCTCGGTGTCGTCGAGGCATCCGACGGTGAGGCCGAGGTAGCCGTAGAGGTGCCCCATCCACTGCGAGTCGCGGCGGGCAAGGTACGAGTTCAC